>DATCZR010000394.1:0-16334 GCA_036525835.1 Cyclobacteriaceae bacterium | reverse complement strand
AATCCTAGTAAAGTGAGAAAAGATGTTTGATACCATCCTTTGATATGATACATCCGAATGAGAAAATAAACACCGAGTAATAGGAAGATTAAACCCACAGCCAAAATCCAAAACTGATCCAAGCTTGCCCCTGTCCGTTGGGGTGACACTCCTGTAAGTTGAATTTTTAGAATGACTTTGTCATTCCACACAAACGATAGACCTTCTGCAGCCGCGTCATGAACAACCACATCCTGCGTTGGAAAGATTTCATCGTTCCATCCTGACACCAGGTACCGATTATTTATCTTATACCGGTTCAATAATGGTACTACCGCCAGTAAAAATTGAGTCTCATCTATTTTGTATTTTCTTAGTAAAAATATCCCGCGCGGCCATTGGAGTAACCTTAAATCAAATTCATCCTGAACCGTGCGCACATCCGGCAAGAAGTCCGTTCGATTCCAGCGAAGGACTTGCACAGAATCCATTAAGAAAAATGAATGCCTTGCAATTTGCCATGCATTCTCATTTTTATTTAGGATGGCCTTAGCTTCTAATTCAAGGTTGTCAATCTCAACTTTGAGATTGCTCACTATTTCCTGACTTAGATAATTTTCATCTTCACGGGAATCCCTTTGCCAATACACACCCCCTGCAATGAACAAAATGCCCAGAAAGGCGCAAATGATGGAGTTTCGCAATGCCATTGTATTTGGGTAACAAATAAAATTAATGAAATCGGAAGAAGAATAACTACTCTATGGAGGGGTCGTAGTGAATACCCCCAAAAAAATATAGAAACAAAATTCTAGAATATCGAAAGGAAATGGGGGCAAACAAAACGGCTCCAATCACAATAGCCAAAAGGTATACCCAGTCTGCTGGATTCCCTAAAACGTATAAAGAGATTCCAATGACAGCAAACAGTACTACACTTAATGCATAACTGACAAACATGGCTCCATAATAAAAGCCTGGCTCTGGCTCAAAAGTGGATTCGCAATACGAACAACCGGAATTCATTTTCCAAAAACCAGAAAGATCGAACATCCGAGCTTTAAAAATGTCTCCTTGCCGGCAGCGCGGACATTTACCTGAGAGCAGCGCGTTTTTCCAACTCCTTTTTTGCATTAGATCTTGTTGTTTTGAACCAAAAAAATGCCAGTGCAGCAACTGCCAGGTACGGAGCGGTAAATAAATATAAAATGCCCAGGTTTATTCCTGAAGCAATCCCAGGATCACCATTGCTCAAGTTATTTTCCAGGGTGGCTCTGCACATGGCACATTGAGCAAGCACTTCTCCCATGGTTATAATCAGCACAATAGAGGTTGCAATGATGGTTTTCATATCCTAGTAATAAGGGCTTATCATGAGATAAACAACAACTCCAGTTACGGCCACATAAAGCCAAATAGGGAAAGTAAATCTAGCTAAAGCCTTATGTTTTTCAAAGTTCCCAGTCAAAGCCCTGCTTAACGTAAACAGGACTAAGGGTACAACAATGACAGAAAGTATAATGTGCGTGATTAAAATAAAAAAGTAAATATATTTTATGATTCCGGTCCCGCCAAAGGTCGTTGAATCCGAGGTTATGTGGTAGGCCACATACATGACCAGAAAAGCAGCTGAAAATCCCAAGCAGATTTTCATTAACATTTCGTGCAAACTTCTCTTATTGTTTTTTATCGCCCATAAAGCTGTAATGAGTAAAATAGCTGTTAGTCCATTAATCGTTGCATAAATAGGAGGCAAAAAAGAGAAATCATATCCATCAACTTTCACCCTAAACAACAACGCAACTGTGATTGGGATTACAATCGATAATCCAACAATGAGTTTTCTATTGGGTTCCTTTTCTGCTGCCATCAATATTCCTTAAGAAGTATTTTTAGTTCAAGAATAAGCCTGTCCACTTCTTTAAGAGTAGCCTTTGGATAAAGACCACGAATTTGCCGAAGCGAATCGATTAGTATAAGGCGGTTGCCATTGGCCAGAAAAACACATTGTTGTTCCCTATTATATGTTTCCTTATCCAAGACAATCGCATTGGCCACATCCAGCGAAGACATAGAATCTTGTGAATGGAGCACTGTGAACAATTGAAGAGCACTATTTTCAAATTCGTTGAATATTCTATCCAGCTGGAATACTGATTCTTCAAGTTCATTGGTTGAAAGATCTGAAGCAAAAAAAACTACTGAAGTGCCACTTAGTGCGAATTTAGATTTAGTAATTGTATATGGAAACTGGTGTTCTATAGAACAATCAGCAGGTATTTCTCCTGATATTGATTGATAGTAAACGGGAATATCGAATTCATTTCGTCCAAAAAAATGGAGAAACAAAAAGATCGACACTGGAAGTCCTAGTGCCAAAAATAATAGAACAGATTTCTTCATCATGAATGAGATGAAAACAAAAAAAGAAGGCTAAAGTTATACACCTTAGCCTTCATAAATGCTATTTAATATTACTTAAAAGTTAATTTCTGAGATTTTCATGCCCTCATACACAAATGCAACGAGCATCCATACGACAAAGATCATAGGGATGAGGATTGACCACAAAAGAACCTTTACCTCATACTTGAGGTGCATAAACTCGCCAACAATGTAAGCTGCTTTTACTATGGTCATTGCCACAAATATGGCTGTTTTAAGTGGTCCATGATGCATCGAAAATGCCACAGCAAATTCCAGGGCGGTAATGGCGCCAAGAATTCCTGCTACGGTCCATAATTTCTTAATCTTCGCTTTATCCGGTGGGAGAACAGTTACCTGAGGTTCGGGTGCGTGAGCCATTGTCAAATAAATTTAAGAATTAAACAAGATAAAAGAAGGTGAATACAAACACCCATACTAAGTCTACAAAGTGCCAGTAAAGACCTACTTTTTCAACCATCTCATAATGTCCTCTTCGCTGGTATACACCTGTTACGGTATTGTAATAAATTAAAAAATTAAGCAACACACCGCTAAAAACGTGAAAGCCATGAAATCCGGTTATAAAGAAAAAGAAGTCAGCAAAATCAGCAGGTCCATATTGGTTGATCCTTAAACTTGCTCCCGTTACTTCTTTAGTTATCCATTGCCCATTGACAAAATCTTTAACTAAGGTGGGTGTATCCGTTCCTACGATAAAGTGCGTCCATTCCCATGCCTGGCAAGAAAGGAAAGTAATTCCCCCAAGAATAGTCCACAGCATCCATTTTTCAACAGCAGCCCTATCCATACGATGACCAGCCTCTACAGCCAGCACCATTGTGACACTGCTCATGATCAAAATGAAGGTCATGATCCCTACGAAGACAAGCGGTAATTCAACGCCATGCAAAAAAGGCACAGCTTCAAAAACCTTTTCCGGAATTGGCCAATATTCAGTTGAGAAAGTGAAAGCATCAACTGTACCGGTATATGCCTGATGGGCAGAACGCACCAAGCCATAAGTAATCAGCAGACCTGAAAAAGTGAAGGCATCGGATAAGAGGAAAAACCACATCATGAGTTTTCCATAGCTTACCCCCATAGGTGAAACCCCTCCGTCCCAAACGCTTCTTCCTGGTGATACTGTAGTGGCTGAAGTTTGTGCCATAGTCAGATTTAGATTATCGATTCAATAATAGAAAGATGAACAAATATAGCCAAAGTCCACCCAAAAAATGCCAATAAGTAGTGCACATTTCTATCATATCAAGGCTCTTGGAGTGGATTTTGAAGCGATATGCTGCCGCTAAAACGAGGATCAGATAAATTATGGCACTGACGATATGAAGACCATGTAAGCCCGTCAAAACGTATAGAAAGGAGCCTGATGGATTACCTACAAAATATACACTTTGAGCCACCAGTTCTCTCCAGGCAAATACCTGCCCCACCAGGAACAGCATGCCTAAAACCATGGTCATAACGATCAACGATTTCACCCTATCCAGCATGTTTTTCTTAGCCGCATAATAGGCCATTTGCATGGTCACACTGCTTACCATGATTACTCCGCTCGTCCAATACAATAAATTGGGCAGATTAAATAATAACCAGTTACCCTCAGCTTGCCGTACGATATAAGCAGAGGTTAAAGAAGCAAAAAGCATCCCAACACTTGCCGCAAAAATCCACATGGCAAATTTTTTCGGATGCATCGCCAATGGTTTCTTGGGCTCCTCTACTATCTTAAAATCAGTCGTCATATTATCCTACTTTATCCAACAAATACGCTATCTGCACAATCGGCAAATATAAAAATGAACCAAACATTATTCTTAGAGCCGATTGCCGGCTTCCTGTCTTCATCAATGAAAAAGTTTGGGCAAAAAAAGCAACGCCACAAACAGTAGCCACCACGGCAGAATTTATTCCGGTAATACCAAACAAGGCAGGAAGCAATCCCAAAGGAATCAGGAACATCGTATACACCATAATCTGAATTACCGTATTAATATTTTTTCCTTCTGAAGAAGGCAATAATTTAAATCCTGCCTTTTGATAATCTTCATCAGCCACCCAGGCAATTGCCCAAAAATGTGGGAACTGCCAAATAAACTGAATTCCAAAAATGATGAGTGCCTCATGGGTAATCTGACCTGTTGCCGCCAACCATCCCAGTAACGGAGGCAAGGCCCCTGGTATAGCCCCAACAAATACCGCCACAGGTCCTACCCTTTTGAGAGGTGTATATACAAAGCTGTAGAGTATCATCGATATGAAGGAGAGTAAAACGGTAAAAGGATTAGTATAAACCCATAGGATCCAAATACTAAGCACCATGCAAAGGACGGCAAACCAGGTAGCTTCCTGCACAGTTACCCTCCCGGTTGGGAGTGGTCTTTTCATGGTCCTAATCATCAGTTTGTCAAGGTCCTTCTCGATAATCTGATTGATACACACTGAGGAACCAGACAAAAGAAAACCTCCAAAAGTAACCATGAGCAGTGTTAGCCAATTAATGTCGCCTCTTGAAGCCAATGCAAAACCAAATGCGCATGAGAAGGCCACCAACAAGGACAGCCTTACTTTAAGCAACTCAATTAATGCTTGAACTTTGTTGAGCACAAGAGAAAATCTACTTATAACCTGTGTATGTCCTGAAATCATTTACTCCGTTTTAACACCAAATTTGGATCTATGTTTAAGTTAAAATAGGCGTGCAATTGCAAACCAAAAGTGACTGTTGCCAAAACCAAATGAACAGGTTGGAGAAAAGGAGACACTCCAAAGTAGGCCATTCCAGTTCCTGTTAATAAGGTCCCCAAAATTAGAATTATTAGGGCTAGTGGTAAAGTTTTATTACCCCTAGTTTTCCTCAATAAGTACAACAAGGCCAGGTGAAAGCCCAATACCAGCCATGAGAATGATCTATGTATCAGGAATGAAAGCCCTGCCCTTTCCACCCATTGAGATCTGGGGATCGAAGCGGATGATAAGAGATCAATCATTTCTCTCACCTTGGTACCCAAAAATATCTGAATCAATAACGCAGCCATACAACCCAGCAGCACATAGCGCAGTGCATTGGGTCCTAAAATAGCAGAGCCTTGAAGATCAGGATTGCTGATTTTCAATAAATAGAAAAGTATAGCAACAATGACCAGTGCCAAAAACATGTGTATCGTGATTGTCCATGTAGTGAGATTAGTTGACACTACAATGGAGCCAAACCAGCCCTGAATAATAACAGTAATTAACGTCAGTAATGACAAAACGAAAATAGGTGGATGCAATTTTCGGAGCTTAATAGATCTCCAAAATAAGGCTATGATGAATAATCCTATGGCCACTCCTATCAGGCGATTCACATACTCAACCCAGGTCTTGGTGGCATTGAAATCTGCCTCTTCTCTGATTCCTTCGTCTGTCGCCAATCTTTTAGCAGTATCCTCCAATCCTATGAATGTCAAATACCTGGCAAACTTGATATTTTTATTGTGGCGAAATTCAGAATAGACGTTCTTATAATCTACTGGTAGTTCTTGAACTGATGTGGGTGGAACCCAACTCCCAAAACACTTAGGCCAGTCGGGACAGCCCATACCTGAGCCGGTGCTTCGCACCACCCCACCGACCCCGATTAAAAAATAAACAGCAATCAGGGTAGATAAGCATAGCTTATAAAATCCCCTGGTTGCTGTTTGGTTCAATGAAGAAATCTTCTAGTGTTTGTTGCCCTCAACAACGATGGCGTCATTATCCTCCATTTCCAATTTAATCAAGTCATTTTCATGAGGAAGATTGGATTCTGGAGTTTCAGAATAAGGAACGGTTTGAGGGATGTAATCATCCTTAGCGCCTGGCTTGCTGTAATCATATGGCCAGCGATAAACCGTTGGAATTTCACCAGGCCAGTTGCCATGCCCTGGGTGGATTGGTGTAGTCCACTCCAAAGAATTTGACTTCCATGGATTTGAAGTTGCCTTCTTACCTCTAAAAACGCTGTAGAAAAAGTTGAATAAGAAAATGAACTGCGCTGCAAGCGTAAGTATCGCTGCCGCACTGACCAACATATTCAAATCAGCGAATGAGTTAAACGTTTCAAAGTTAGTCCATGAATAATATCTGCGAGGGAATCCAGCAATGCCAATATAGTGCATAGGGAAGAACACCAGGTAAACACCGATGAAGGTGATCCAAAAGTGAATCTTACCTAATCGGTCGTCCATCATGCGACCAAACATTTTAGGGAACCAATGATAAACCCCTGCTAACATTCCAAAGAATGAGGCACTACCCATTACCAGGTGAAAATGAGCTACCACAAAATAAGTATCATGAAGCTGAATGTCTACAGCTGAATTACCCAGGAAGATTCCGGTAATACCTCCTGAGAGGAAGAAGCTCACCAGGCCTATTGAGAACAACATGGCCGGTGTGAAAATGATATTACCCTTCCAGAGCGTAGTTACATAGTTAAATATTTTTACTGCCGATGGAACTGCAATAATTAATGTCAGTAGCGTAAATATGGAGCCCAGGAATGGGTTCATACCCGTCACAAACATATGATGCGCCCAAACAACGAATGAAAGAATGGTTATGAATAGTATTGATCCTACCATCGCTTTATAGCCAAAGATTGGTTTGCGTGAGTTGGTGGCAATAATTTCAGAAGTGATTCCAAGAGAAGGTAGGATTACAATATACACTTCAGGATGCCCCAGGAACCAGAACAAATGCTGAAATAATATGGGGCTACCTCCTTGATTAGGTAAGGCCTCACCATTGATATAGATGTCTGATAAATAAAAGCTGGTACCAAAACTCCTATCAAAAATGAGCAATAGCGCAGCCGCAAATAGTACAGGAAATGATAGCACACCGATGATGGCCGTAAAGAAGAAAGCCCAAATAGTAAGCGGAAGCCTCGAGAAAGACATCCCTTTGGTGCGCATGTTAATAACGGTAGTTATGTAGTTGATGCCACCCAGTAATGAACTTACAATGAACAAAGCCATAGCCACCAACCATAGTGTCATTCCTAATCCAGATCCCGACATCGCCTGAGGAAGGGCACTTAGTGGCGGATATATTGTCCATCCTCCACTGGCAGGTCCTGTAGACAGGAAAATAGATGTAAACATGATTACACTGGAAAGAAAAAAGAACCAATATGACAGCATGTTCATGAAACCAGAAGCCATATCGCGTGCACCCACCTGAAGCGGAATCAAGAAATTGCTGAAGGTTCCACTTAACCCTGCTGTAAGCACGAAGAATACCATGATGGTACCATGCATGGTTACCAGTGCCAAATAGAACTCTGTATCAATTTGACCCGTATCCGTAATCCAGCCACCTAATACTGGCTTTAACCAGCTGAGATTGGCACCCGGAAATCCAAGTTGCAACCTGAAGAGTACAGACATGACCCCTCCGATGAGGGCCCAAAACATCCCCGTAATCAAGAACTGTTTTGCAATTACTTTATGATCCTGGCAGAATATATAATTCGTCCAGAAATTACCATGGCCGTGCTCATGATCATGATCGTCATGGTGATGAACATCTTCCTGCTTGTGTATATCTACTGTTGCCATTCTATAAGATGTCTTTTAATTACTAATCGATACAGTTTGTGTTGGAGTACTTGCGCCCGTATTACTTTCAACAGGAATGCCTGATTTTATCATAGCCACTTCTCTTAATGCTGCTGGTACTTTGACCAAATAATCCGGGTTTTGTTTTAACCAAGATTCCTGACTTGCTTTCCATTTTTCAAAATCTTCAGGCTCGTCAACCACAACTAAGAATCTCATGGAGAAGTGACCTTTTCCGCAAATTTCAGTACAAGCCATTTCGTAATTGAAATCCGGATTTCCCGTTTCGGCCCGCATATCTGCGGTTGATTTGGTGGGCACGAACTTAAAGTTGGTATACATACCTGGCACGGCATCCATTTTCACCCTGAAATGAGGGAGGAAGACGCTGTGCAAAACGTCCTTGGCTCTGATTTTCAAATGCACCTCTTTTCCTTTCGGCAAATGAAGTTCCAATGACTTAAAATCATCAAATGAATTCTTATCAGACAGATCCAATCCAAATTCATTAACAGCATCAATCATTTTGTAATTAACTTCTCCTAATTGGTTGTCTTTAACTCCAGGATATCGTGCTGTCCACGCAAATTGCTGTCCAATAAGTTCTATGACTTCCGCTTGTTCTGATGCCGGTGCTGTAATATCATTCCAAACCCTCAATCCCCTAAAGATTAATAGGGCTAAAACAATCGCTGGAATGATGGTCCAAATAATTTCCAATTTATGGCTATCTGGAAAAAAGGTAGCTTTTCTTTTTGGATCGTAACTGTATTTGAATGTAAACCAGAACATGACCAGAGAAATCAGACCAAATGCCACTACAGTAATGACCATGGTTATCCAAAATAAATGATCTGTAAGCGCACCATGCTCAGAGGCAATAGGCAGTACATAGCGATCAAAATTCACATAGGAATACCACACAAACGCAGCAAGTCCAACCACGCAAAACAATAAGAATAAAAGACCATGAACATTGTTTCCCGGATGCTCTTCCTCTTTCTTGGTACCTTTAACAAGCCCTACCAAATTTCCAATTCTGAAAATCAGGTAAAGTATGAAAAGAACAAGTATTACGCCCAGACCTATTATCAGACTCATCATACTATTTTATTAACAATTTCATTCATAATTCTTCCTTACTAAATGTGATGATGCAATGCTTCTTCCATCATTGGGTGATTCTTTGCAACCAAAGGAACCTTTGAAAGTGCATTCAACATCACAAACAAGAAGGCTGCCATAAATACCATGGCTAATCCAATTTCGATGAAACCAAGACCTCCGTCATTTTGCATTACACCTGGTGTGACCATATTATAAAAATCAAACCAATGCCCAACTATTACTATAGGGCAAACAACTTTCAACATTGACATGTGTCGCTTCGCATCTCTTGTCATTAACAACAAAAACGGAAGTACAAAGTTTAGGATAATGTTGGTATAAAATATCCATCCATAAGGACTTGTGTTTATTCTGGTCACGAAGTAAACGGTCTCTTCAGGAATGTTGGCATAATAAATCAGCAAGAACTGACTGAACCAGATATAGGTCCAGAAAATACTGAAAGCAAATACAAATTTACCCAAATCGTGCAAGTGATCAGCCGTCATGACCTTCAACAAACCAGCCTCTTTCAGATAAGCGGCAACCACCGTAATCAATGCCAGGCCAGTTACCCACCAACTTGCAAAAACGTACCAGCCCATCATGGTGCTGAACCAATGGGTATCAATACTCATTACCCAATCCCATGCTGCCACTGAGGAAGACACCGCAAATATCACCAGGAAAATAGCGGATAAGGACCTCGCCTTTGTCCAATGCGTGGTTCCACCATTGATATCTTCAGCCAGCATTTCCTTTTTAATCCAAATAAAGAATAAGTACCAGAGACCAAAAAAGGCTACCATTCTTAGGATATAAAAAAGCGGAAATCCGCCTGCCTCCAGTGGCCAGAAGAAGTAAGCGCTCTTTCCGTTAATGATTTCATCAAATCCTGCTCCCTCTACATACAAATCGTGATGCGTCCAGTGAAAAACATCTGCTTTTACCACAAACCATAAAACCAACATTAAAACTCCCGAAATTGGAATCCAATGACTCATTGCCAATGGTATTCTTTTAACAGGAACAGACCAGCCCGCCTGCGCTGCATATTGAATGGCCACAAAGAATAAACCGATTATGCCAAGACCAGTAAAGAATACGTTGTTTTGCCAAAGCGAAGTGTAAACCCGTTTCAACCAAATAGGACTTCCGTGATGCTCTTCTGCCACTGCTTCGTGGGCTTCTCCAGCTGCTGTCTGCTCTGTACTTGCCAACAGGCTTTTTGAAATATCAACTGAAGCATGTTCTTCTTCATGACCTGAACCTGAATTCATGGCCATAAAAACCCCAAGTATAAAAAGCACAATCCCAACCGCACCCAGAATAGCAATCTTCTTTTTTGTTTCGGGCTTGAATTCGTATTTCTCTTCGGCTACCATTTATTTTGTTTCAAAAATTTGAAATCCTTAACTATCACTTCTTTTGTAAAGTTTTTACATACTTAGCAATCTTCCAACGATCCTCTGGGCTAACTTGTGAACCGTGGGCTTGCATTAAGCCTTTGCCCCAGGCAATCACGTGAAAGATATGACCTTCTGTGATGTTCAAATAAGCATCTCCTGTAAGGTTGGCAACTCCACCTACTAATCCCTTCTCCACGCCATCCACTGTTACCCCTGTAGCTACTTTGCCATCGCCCATTCCCTTAGGCCCGTGACAATGGTTGCAATAAAGAGTATATAGTGCCTTTCCCTCAGCAATAATAGCTGTGGATGAATCCAATGGATTTTTCAACGTTGAAGCCAATTCCAAATCATCCTTACCTAATCGATAGGGCAACCATCCGTTTCTGTCTCTCTTGACCGTGTTGGGAGCGGGTTCCCTCATATTCATCTGATGAGGATTGTACTTATTAGAATTAAAGTACTCTCCTCTTCCGTTGCTCAGTGAATTCACCCAGGTACCCGCACTTTCATCCGTTACCTGAGTAAGGGGTTCGTACGCTACAGAGTGATACATATTAGGAGCATATTCACGGCCAGGATTGTCTCCACCTGCTTTACATCCGGCTAACAAAGCAGTCCCTGCCACTGCAATCATTGCTGTTTTTAGTAGTTGCATATTCCGCATCTGCATTTAAAAATTCTTATCGTTTACTTCCTGAGCTCCACTATCCTTTAGGATAGCTCCTATATCTTGTTTGCTTAGCTTATTAGTCGCTAAATCAATCGCCATAATGTGTTTATCATCAGTGCTTCTGTTGTCAAACTGCATTGGCCAACGATATGGTTTCATGTCGCTGACAATCAAAAAAGTAGCCACCATGCCCAATGCAGATAAAAGCACCGTAAGCTCGAAGGTTACCGGGATAAAAGGTGGAAGCGAAGCAAAGTTTTTACCTCCAATAATCATTGGCCAATCATAACCCAACATCCAAATCTGCATAATCAAGGCAAGACTTGTTCCTGTCATACCAAAAAGAAATGCAGCGATGGGAAGACGTGTCTTTTTGTAGCCTAAAGCTTCATCCAAACCATGAACTGGAAATGGCGAATATACTTCATGAATTTTTACTCCCTTGCCTTGAATTTTCTCAACAGCATGAAGCAGCACATCTTCATCATCAAACACACCTACCACAAAATTCTTATTGCTTTCCATAGTTGATTAATGCTTTTTTTCAGATGATGATTTTAAAATACTTTTAACCTCTGCCATGTTAATCACAGGGAAAAATTTAGCGAACAATAGAAAGGCAGCAAAGAAAAATCCGAAAGTCAGAATGTATTCACCCAAATCGTACATGGTTGGATAAAACATCGACCAACTTGACGGCAAATAATCCCTATGTAAAGAGGTCACAATGATTACAAATCGCTCGAACCACATTCCAATGTTCACCACTATCGATAGTACGAATGTGGCCACCAGACTGGTTCTGATTTTCTTTATCCAAAACAACTGAGGCGAAATCACATTACAGGTCATCATACTCCAGTAGGCCCACCAGTAAGGACCAGTTGCTCTATTAATAAAGGCATATTGCTCGGCAGGCACTTGACTATACCAGGCAATAAAGAACTCGGTGATATACGCAATACCTACAATTGATCCCGTCACAATGATGATGATGTTCATCAATTCTACGTGATAGATGGTAATGTAATCTTCGAGTTTAAATACTTTTCTAGTTACCAAGAGAAGCGTAAGCACCATGGCAAACCCTGAAAATATCGCTCCAGCAACAAAGTATGGAGGGAATATCGTGGTATGCCAGCCAGGAATTACAGAAGTCGCAAAGTCCATAGATACAATCGTATGTACAGAAAGTACCAGTGGTGTTGATAGTCCTGCTAAAATCAAGGCGACAGATTCGTAGCGCATCCAGGTTCTTGCGCCTCCTTGCCATCCGAAGCTAAGTGCATTGTAAGCGAGTGCCCTTGTTTTGTTTCCCATCCTAACTGCACGATCACGAATAACCGCAAAATCAGGAATCAAACCCATGTACCAGAATACCAATGAAACTGTAAAGTATGTAGAGATGGCAAAAACGTCCCACAAAAGCGGGGAGTTAAAGTTTACCCAAAGTGAACCAAAAGCATTAGGCAACGGCAGTGCCCAGTAAAATCCTAACCACAGGCGACCCATGTGAATCAACGGGAAACTGGCCGCGCAGATCACCGCAAAAATGGTCATCGCCTCAGCCGCACGGTTAATTGACATTCTCCATTTCTGTCGAAACAACAAAAGGATAGCCGAAATCAACGTACCCGCGTGACCGATACCGACCCACCAAACGAAATTGGTGATGTCCCAGGCCCACCCTACCGTTTTATTCAATCCCCACATTCCTATTCCGTTCCACAACGTAATAGACATGGTATATACTCCAAAACCTAAGAGGACGAGCGAGAAACCAAAAGCGCCCCACCAAAGTGGAGTCGGCTTGCCTTCTACCTGACGACTTATGTCTTCAGATACGTCTGCTACCGTCTTGCCACCGGTTATTAAGGATTCGCGTAGTGATGAGCTTACTTGCATAAAGTCGTTATCCGTTTATTAGCTATGCGTTCGTTTTGTCTTTATTCTTAATCTTAGTGAGGTAGAAAATATTGGGTTTCACACCAATTTCTTCCAACACACGATAAGCACGAGGATTTCCAATATGTTTATCTGAGCTATTTGGCCTTTTCTCATCGCGTGTTATTTGCAACAAATTACTGATGCGGCTTTCCGCATCATTCATGTCTCCAAATACAATGGCGCCTGATGTACATGAGGCCTCACAAGCAGTCGTAATTTCCCCGTCTTTAACTTTTCTTTTTTCTCTTTTCGCTGCCAGTTTACCCGATTGGATGCGCTGAACACAAAATGAACACTTCTCCATCACCCCTCTTGATCTAACCGTCACGTCAGGGTTCAACACCATGCGCCCCAAGTCAGTGTTCATGGCAGGATTTGACTGAAGGAACTGATCATTGTCATGATACTTGAACCAGTTGAAACGTCTTACTTTATAGGGACAGTTGTTGGCACAATAACGAGTACCAATGCAACGGTTATAAGTCATTTGGTTCAACCCTTCAGTGCTGTGTGTAGTGGCCGCCACCGGACAAACTGTTTCGCATGGCGCATTGTTGCAATGCTGACATAACATCGGCTGAAATACCACTTCAGGATTTTCAGCAGCATGCTCAAGCTGTTCATAATTGGAGATATCCTCTGCACTGCTACTGTAATATCTGTCGATGCGCAACCAGTGCATCTCTCTGCGATTGATTACTTCCTGCTTTCCAACTAATGCTATATTGTTTTCAACGTTGCAGGCAACAATACAATCTCCACAACCAGTACATGAGTTCAGGTCAATTGACATGCCCCAATGGTGATTATTATAATCATGCCCTTTCCACAGACTCACGGTTGCCGGATCAACCTTTTCCTCCCATTTGGTAATCTTAGGAAATTCACGGCCCGCATGAGCGTCCTTCTTAAATTCTGATAATAGTGATTCCTGAATTACACTACTCCTTCCCATGTAGGTCTGGTGAATCTGAGTTTGTGCAAGCTGGAATGATTCTTCTGTAAGTGCCGCTGTAACGCCAGCCGTGATATTAAAATTGAGCGAACCATTCACCATCAATGCAAAAGGATACATGTTTTGTCCCAGGTTCTCAGCTACCCTACCCACTTTTGTTCTTCCATAACCAATCGCAATACCAATTGTGCCCGGTGTTTGCCCAGGTTGTACTAAGGCTGGCAGCGTAACGCTTTTGCCCCCGGCTGATATGTTTATTAATTGTGTTCTCCCCTCCGCATCATTTTCAACACCTAAAGCCGAAGCATCTTTCTGAGAGACGGTTGCGTAATGATCCCATACCGCTTTGGTAATGGGGTCAGGAAGTTCCTGAAGTAACGGATTGTTTGCTTGCGATCCATTTCCTACACCATAGCTTTCATATAATACTATTTCAAAACCAGTATTATCAGGCTTGTAATTTGCACTAATAGAGGTGGCCGCTTCATTTACATCACCAGCAAAAGAAAGTGATGATGAATCCCCACCGTCCATATCAAGTACACCATCGTACAGGCACTTGTCCCAGAAAGACTGAAAGTCTAAACCACTTCCTGCTTTTCCATAGAACCAGTTGTTCCAATTGTCTTTTACAAATGAGAAATATTCTACTTCCTCACCTGTCCACTTGAGCAAACTCTCTTGTGCCTGACGTGTTTTGAAAATAGGGGTTATCGCAGGTTGTGACAAGCTATATGAATTAGCTTTTGGCTCGAAGTCATTCCATGATTCCAAATAATGATGATCCGGAGCTTTGTAGGTAACGGCAGAAGCTGTTTCGTCTTCAGTATTGGAAGTAGAAACAGAGAGTGATAGATTTTTGATGGCTGCAGCCAATTGGCCTCCCATTGGATGATCGTAAACTGGATTACAATTATAAAATATTGCTCCTGCTACGGCCTTTGATTCAACATCTGCAATAAAGGAAGCCATTGCCTCATCATTACCTTGGCGGTAATTCACACTATTATTAAGTATGGTTGCGCCATAATTCCCTAACATGGAATTGATGCCATTGACCAATACTTGTAAGTCTTTGTCATTGGAACCGGACACGACTAAAGAATTACCTCTGTTGGCCCATAATTCGTCGGCTGCTTTGCTCAAGTGTGTAGCATCCATACCAGCAGAAACACTTGCACTTCCGGCTTTAGCTGCAATTAGATTGTACAATTGAGCAACCACCAATCCTTCCTGAGAAGGACGAATCATGGTTCTATAATCCGCATTCGCTCCTGTAAGTGTCAGATTAGATTCAAACTGATAGTGACGCGACATGTCGCGCTTGCTTTCACTGATTTTGCGATTTACGGCATATTGTTTAGTAAACTCTATTGGAGCCAGCCAAGTACCTAAGAAATCAGCTCCCACACTTACAATCAATTTTGCTTTTTCAAAATTGTATGAAGGAATGAAGGCCTTACCAAAAGATGCCTCGTTAGCTTTTAGCATGCCATAGTACGATACCTGATCGTATTGAACATGGCTCGCTGTAGGATATTTGGATTTGAAACGATCGATGGCCGCATTGGTACTCGGACTTAAAATGGTGTTACTGACAATCCTTATTTGACCACCTGCATTGGATATCTCTGCCAGCTTGGCTTCAATTTCATTATCTATTTCTTCCCATGAAGCGTTCGCATCTTCTTTCTTAGGTCCCCTTAGTCTGTAGCTATCATAAAGAGACATGACCGAAGCTTCCACCTGGGCACTGGTACCTCCTCTGGTGACTTTTGAAAGCGAATTTCCTTCAATTTTTATCGGACGCCCCTCACGGGTTTTTACTACTATACTGCAATAGTCACCTCCACTAACATAGGAGGAAGCATAATAATTAGGGATGCTAGGGTCAGCATCCACCGGCTTGTGCGCAAATGGAATCGCTTTACGAATTGGCGATTCACATGCAGCTAAGGATGCAGCGGCTACGCTGAAACCCATCATTTTCAGAAAATCTCTGCGGGTATGGCGCGGATCATCTTCGACCCCGAGATCAACAAACTCCTTATCGGCATTCTTAACAAACGCTGGATCGTTCTTAAGTTGTTGAAGGCCCTTCCAGTATGTCTTTTTTATATCGTTCATACTTATATCTAATCCAAAAATCAGGTCTAATTAATTTAATAATGACACTTTGCGCATTCAAGTCCTCCGATATCCTCCACTTTCATAGCTTTATTATTGTGGAGCTC
>DATCZR010000393.1:0-9644 GCA_036525835.1 Cyclobacteriaceae bacterium | reverse complement strand
CAGTAGCTATACACATCATTATCCATGACCAGGTTGGCTACTATTTCCTTTATCCAGTCAGGTAAGATGTGTCGCTTTTGTATTGGGTCTCCAATGTTTTCCCAGGCGATGGTCTTCCCCAAAGCTTTTAGTTGATCAGCTTTTTTTACGATCCCACGTATTTCATAGCTGAGCTCGCTGGCGCCCTCACTTAACAGTCGTTGTCGCATAGGCTATCATTCAAGCCGCGATATTCAGCATTAACAGGATGTATTCAAAACAGTTGAATAAAAAATGATCACTCAGCTTTTCAGATCAAGCCTTACCACATTCTCTACATGCATGGTGTGTGGAAACATATCAACCGGTTGAACTGTAGTAATTTCGTATTTCTCTGAAAGGATATTTAAGTCCCTCGCCTGCGTGGCTGGATTACAACTCACATAAATTATTTTCTTGGGTGACGCTTTTAAAATCATCTTGCAAACATCTTCATGCATGCCTGCTCTCGGTGGATCCGTGATGATTACATCCGGAGATCCATTTTTTGCAAGAAAGGAATCATCCAGTAAATCCTTAATATCTCCAGCAAAAAAACTTGTATTCGTAATGCCATTGATTTGAGAATTTACTTTGGCGTCTGCTATGGCATCGGCCACATATTCCAATCCAACTACTTGGCGACAACTTCCAGCTACGAAATTGGCGATTGTGCCTGTGCCTGTATATAGATCGTATACTAACTCGTTTCCGGTTAGTCCTGCCATTTGCCAGGCAATGCGATATAACTCGTAAGCTTGATCTGAATTTGTTTGATAAAATGACTTGGGGCCGACTCTGAACCGAAGCGTTTCATCTTTGTCAGGCGCAGGCATCAATTCAGTAATGTAAGGGTTTCCTTTCCATGTAATGACTTCAAGATCATGGAAGGTGTCATTCTTTTTATTGTTAATCACATAGTTGATGGAAGTCAGCTGGGGAAATTGACTTTCCATTTTTTTTAACAGTGCCTCTATCCATTCCATTTTATTCTTGGTGACTTGAAGTATGACCATCGTCTCTCCCGATATGGAGGTTCTAATGGTCAGTGTTCTAAGAAATCCTTCCTGGCTTCTTAAATCAAAGAATGGAATATTTAATTTAAGTGCTTCCTCTTTTATAGTAAGTCTAATAGCATTGGATGGATCTGCTTGTAGATGACATTCCCGTACATCAAACACTTTGTCGAACATGCGTGGAATATGAAATCCCAGACCTGGACCTTTAACTTTATCACTTTGCAAATCCTCCCACGTTAGCCATTCACTGTGTGTGAAAGTGAAGTCCAGCTTATTCCGATAATGTTTTGTCTTGGAAGATCCGATAATGGGATCAATAGCAGGAAGTTTTAGCCCGCCAATTCTTTCCAGGTTATCTGCAACTTGCTTTTGCTTGTAGTACAATTGCGTTTCGTAGTTGATATGTTGCCAACTACATCCTCCACAGGTTCCGAAGTGAATACAGAATGGCGTGCTTCTTTTGTCTGATTCTTTTATTACTTCGACAACTCGAGCTTCAATAAAACTTTTCTTTACTCTGGTAACACTCGCATTCACCACGTCCCCTGGAGCTCCTCCTGCCAGAAATACAACGAGGCCATCGATTTTTGCTACACACTTCCCTTCAGCTGCTATGCTGTCTATATGTAGGTTTTTCAGAAGATCTCCTTTTCTCATATGGTAATCCTAGGTACTTTTAATTATTATCCGAAATCACCAAAATACACAATAATGGGGGTTCTTTGCCTTTGAGGCAATTCCTATATTTCGAGGCCTGAATTAACTATGAGAGGATTTTTTGTTGGATTGTTATGTGTGTTCTGCCTGCAAGCCGGAGCCTCTCACATAGTAGGAGGAGAGTTTGAATTGCTACATATTAGCGATTCCACCTACCGACTTAATCTGATTCTCTACTTTGATGTGCTTAATGGTAATCCTGGAGCCAAAGATCAGGTAGTCACTGCAGCTTTTTTCCGAAAGAGTGACAACACATTTATTTCAAATTTGATTCTACCATTAATCAGTGAGAACAATGTCTCTTATACTCAGCCTGAGTGCTCAAATGGCGAGATAGTGACCAATAAAATTATTTATACCACCACGGTTATTTTGAGTCCTTCTGTTTTTAATGAGGAAGAGGGTTACTACGTAGTATGGGAAAGATGCTGCAGGAATTATTCCATCACCAATATTTTTAGCGAGGATCCTGGTCCACAGTCAGGAGGGTTGTCTGCAGGTCAAACTTTCCTTCTTGAGTTTCCTCCTGTAGTGAAGAAAGGACAGCCCTTTATCAATTCTTCTCCACGTCTATTCCCACCCCTCAATGATTATGCTTGCCCTGGTAAACCTTACTATGTAGATTTTGCAGGCGTAGATGATGACGGAGACTCATTGGTTTATTCGCTCACTACCCCGTTGAATACGCATGATGGCAGGGCGCTGCCTCCAGCCATGCCAATGCCATACCCTTTGGTAGAGTGGCGACCAGGATTTGATCTTCAACACATCATCAATGGAAATCCTGATCTTAAAATCAGCAACGCCGGACTGCTTACTGCAACTCCACTTATCCAGGGTTTGTTTGTTTTTGCTGTCAAAGTTGAGGAATACCGAAATAAAGAACTGATCGGCATATCAAGAAGAGATTTTCAAATGCTAGTGGTTGATGGATGTGCGGATGCTGTACCCCCTCAAATTACCGGGCCAACCTCTATTACATTGACTTCCGTTGATGTAGGAGATGATAGATGCATTACAGTTACTGTTTCAGATGAGGATTCGAAAAAGCTATCCGACAACTTTGTTGAAAGAATTAAACTGAGGGCGATTGGTCTCAATTTTAATAACAAGAACCTGACTGATATACTGCCACCGGTGGTTGAAGCTACATTAGTTAATGGGAGTACACATGATTACCAGATTTGCTTCCCAGTGTGCCCCTATTTTATTGGAGGTCCTTACGAAGTGGGTATTATAGCTATGGATGATGCCTGTAGTCTTCCATTATTGGATACGTTGAAAGTGACTGTGGATGTTCAGATACCTCCCAATACTGATCCTTATTTCTCCACCGGTCCAGCCACTTATGTGTTAAATGAAGGTGAGTCCACTCCGGTGATACCTTTTGTAGTTGAGGATGCTGATATTAAGCCCACGGGAAAAGATGAATTACTGGTATCTGTCATTACCGATGGATTTGTTCTTAAGGATTCTGGATTTACATACGAAATTGATAGTCAGGTTCCGGGTAGGGTGGAGGGGCACCTGAAATGGAATGCCTTTTGTGACATCTACGATTTTACACAGCGATCATCTTTTAAAATTACCCTACAAGTTGATGATTTGGACGAGTGCAGTTTTAATGACCCTGTAAAACAAGACTATAACTTTACGGTTATTCTGCCAACTACTAATCCTCCTGTGATTGATACCGACTTAACACCTGAATTCAGCGAACGTGTGGTTTTAAACGTGCAAAGGAAAATATTTGAAAACCTTTCCTTTAATGTGGTGGGCCAGGATCTTGTCGATAATGACTTTTTGAAACTAAAGTTGATTGGAAGCAATCTTTTAAGTGCAGATTCATTAAGAGGTCTTGGCGTAACTTTTGGGGATGTGGATGGAAATGGAAGCGTGCAGTCTCAGTTCAATTGGGATTTTAGCTGTGACAATTTGGATTTGGACAATTTAGACAGTTTTGATCTTCAGTTCATTGTTGTAGATGACAAAAACAAATGTGGAATTTATAAAGCAGATACACTGGAGGTGGAGCTTAAAGTAAATCCACCTGATAATGCAAAGCCCCAATTGACGGTTAATAATTTGAATGCTTCTTTTGCAATGGTTAGCAACCGAATTGAAACGGTTAGAGGAAATCAAATTGCCCTCGAGTTACAGGGAACCGATTCGAATACCAATCCTAAGGATCTGATTAAACTGAATTTGATAAAAATAGAGGGTAATGTTGAGCCATCAGGATTTGTCTTTGCACCGGTGGAAGGTGAGGGTTCCGTAGCCACTACTTTTAGCTGGAATCCAGACTGCTCCATCTTTGAAAATGATATCTATGAGAATGATTATAAATTTACTTTCCGGCTCAGTGACGACCGATGTTATAGTGAAGAGGCTGATACCCTGGTGGTTGAAATTAACATCAAAGATATAGATATTGGCAATGCGGGATTCACACCGATCAATTATTTTACTCCTAATGATGATGGGTTCAACGACTATTACGCGATGGAGTTACGGAACTTTGAAACCGGGGAATTAGAAAATATTTTACCTCACGACAATTGTATTTCAAGTTTTCAGGTAATTCGCGTCTATAACCGATGGGGAAAGGAGGTATTTCAAAGTAAGGACCGTGATTTCAAATGGTTTGGAAAGGATGAACCTGCAGGAGTGTACTATTATGTAATTGAATTTTCGGATAGAGAGTATAAAGGCGCTCTTTCAATTCGGTATTAAATTACAATTTGACCATTAATACCTGATCTTCCTTGAGGTAGACATCTTGATTCATCCATTTGACGTGTATCCAGATATCTTTTTTATCTAATACATTAAGTAAGTGCCCCTCATTGATAATGCTGACAACCGAGGATCCTGCAGAGGGTCCGCTCATCAGGTAAGTTGAATTAGTGCTCACAATTGCCTGATCCGTTCTTTCGCTCATATTGATTTGAAAGAAAAGTATAGCCATGGGAATTAACATGAGAATTGCTGTGGGTAAAGGGCTTCTTTTGCTTTTCCTCTGATAAATCAGGGCCGCAAAAAGAAATACAAGCGATCCTATGGCAGTAGATACTATGATGTAATTGTATTTCCGCAAGAGGGAGAAAACAAGTTGCTTTTGATTGGACTCATACCCAACAAGCCTGTTCTTTTTGGCCACCTCTTCCATTTTTATCAAGGCTTGTTTGTCATTTGATGCCAGATAATACAAATCGAGATAGTATAGGGATTCACCTAAGTGTCCCAGTCCTTCGTGGATAAATGCCATTTTAAGAAGCAAGGCCTTTGAATATTGGCGTTGTCTCAAAATTTCTTGATAAAGTTCTAATGATTGGGTGTATTGCTTGCGCGTAAACAGCGAATCGGCCTGTGCAATTATGTCGGCAGTTGATTGCGCCCCTACTCGTGCTGCACTGCAAAGAATAAGTAATACGGTGAGAATTTTTGAAACCGCCTTTTGCTTATTTTTCATAACATGCTACCTTTGTGCCCTCAATCAAAGAAAGCCCCAAATTTAGCAAGATTGATAAGATTCCGTAGCTCAGCTGGTAGAGCATAACACTTTTAATGTTAGGGTCCTGGGTTCGAGCCCCAGCGGGATCACGATAAAAACGTAGTTGAATAACAAACCCTTTCAAACGGCAAGTTTTTAAGGGTTTTTTATTCGGGGATTTACCAGATTATTTGTTGCACCAATCTCCATTTTTCGATTCTGTGAGATTAGCTGAAGTTATTTCACTTGTCAGTTTTTGAAGTCCCCAATAGCATGGACACTGTTTTTAAGTCCGGATGATTGTCGGCTATTAGCTTGATAAGAGCTAAAAAGGGAACAAATAAGATCATGCCTGCAACACCCCACAGGATGCCACCTAAAATGATGGCGATAAGAGTTGCAAGCGCATTAATATGCAGTTTGTTGCTTACGGCTAAAGGAAAAATAAGATTTGCTTCGAGGTATTGCACGACTGCAAAGAGGGCCATCACACTTACTGGATACCATATAGAATTATAAGTTATCCAAGACATGGTGATGGGTAAAAGTGATCCAATGATGATTCCCACATAGGGTATAAACGTTAGGATGGCAGCGATGAAGCCGAAAAGAAACGCATGTGGAACTCCTATTATCCATAGGCCCAGGCTATTGAGTAGCCCTACAATCAGGTACACAATCAACATTCCCTTGACGAAATTATAATAGGTAGGAATTGACAAACTAAGAATATTCTTGATATCTATCCTGGTTTCAACGGGCACCATCCGGTAAATTACGTTAACTAGTCTGGCACGGTGGTAGAGAATCAAGACTGAAAAAATGGGGATTATAATAGCCATCACTGCCGAAAAAGCATATGCAGAAAGTAAATCTTTAACAAGTACCGGCATGCTTGTATTCAGTATTTGCTTCAGCCATAAATTTTGGTCCTCTCTTGTCAATGCCCACTGATCTGAGAAATAAGTACTCAATAAATCCAGGGACTCTAATAATTTTGGTTTAATGAAGGGCCATTCTTCCCAAAAGGAGATGAATTGATGAACAAGTAGTGCGCATATGCTTAATAAGACAAGGGACAAGAGCATCATGCTTATGAAAATGGCAGTTATTCTTTTATATGATTTTTTTTCTATCCAAACGCAAATGGGATACAAAATGAAACTTATGAGTACTGCAAAACCAAGCGTGATGAAAAGTGGTTTGCCAAAATAAAGAAAGAGCGCGCCAAAGACAATGAACTGCAATATCCGCAAATACCTCCCGGGTTCTTCAACGGCCGTTGATCCTTTCATATTTCGTGCGCCTTATTAATTCAAAATGGGACAAAAAATAAGGCCATTACAATGTGCGTAAATAATGATTATTCTCGTTCCTAAAGTAGAGACGGTCTGGTTATTAACCCATGACAGGCATCATTGGCTCTGGTGACCCACATCACATCTGGTAAATTGATTAATGTTATTTTAATGATATTGACAACTGAGGGTTTAAACGGGTTTCATGGATATAATAAAAGACTAAATAGTCTTTAAATAGATTATTTGGATATTTTTGTATTCAAATCAGTAGGGCTAATGAGCCTGGTAAATAGATCCGATGAAACCTGACAAACAAAGAACCTTGGCAGAGCCATTTAAAATTAAAGTGGTAGAACCGCTCAAAATGACCAGCCAGGACTACAGAAGGAACGCTTTAAGACAAAGTGGGTATAATCCATTTCAACTGCATGCCAGCGATGTATTTATAGACTTGTTGACGGATAGTGGTACTGGGGCAATGAGTGATCGCCAATGGGCTGGTATTATGATTGGAGACGAAAGCTATGCAGGCGCAAAAAGTTGGCTGCATTTGGAATCAGTTGTGAAGGAACTTACAGGTATGCCCTATATATTACCCACGCACCAGGGGCGTGCTGGTGAACGTATTCTTTATAGCATACTGGGAGGAAAAGATAAAATATTTATCAGCAATACGCACTTTGATACGACTCGAGCCAACATCGAATTTACGGGGGCGACCGCTCTTGATGTAATGCCTGAGGAGGCAAATGATCTTGAAAGGGAACTTCCATTTAAAGGCAACATAGATACGTCTAAAGTAAGAGCATTAATCAAGCAATATGGAGCCCCAAGTATTGGTGCCATCATTATGACCATCACCAATAATTCGTCAGGTGGACAACCCGTAAGCATGGATAATCTCAAGGAAGTGAGGCGTATTTGTGACGAGCACAGCATACTTATGGTGATCGATGGTTGCCGCGTAGCGGAAAACAGTTATTTCATAAAAGACAGGGAAGCTGGATATGATACAAAGTCATGCGAAGAGATTGCAAGAGAAACATTGAGACTTGCTGACGCCTTTATCATGAGTGCGAAAAAGGATGGGATGGTAAATATCGGAGGACTGCTGGCTATGAAGGACAAAAACCTAAGCGAACAATGTACAAATCTGTTAATCATCTCCGAAGGCTTTACAACTTATGGTGGCCTTGCTGGACGCGACATGGAGGCCATGGCCATTGGCCTAAAAGAAGTTTTTGATCAGGATTATTTGCATTATAGAATCCGAAGCACTGCCTACCTCGGAGAGCATCTCAGAGCCAAAGGCATACCCGTTGTCTGGCCCATTGGAGGCCATGCAGTTTACGTCGATGCGAAAAGGCTTTACGCCAATATTTCGGTAGAACAGTATCCTGGACAGGCACTAGTGTGTGATCTATATGAGCAGGGAGGAATCCGATGTGTAGAGGTTGGCAGTGTGATGTTTGGGAAGTATAATAAGGAAGGAAAATTAATTCCAGCTCAAAATGAACTGGTAAGGCTGGCAATCCCTCGAAGGACTTACACACAAAGTCACATCGATTATGTGATTGATGTCTTCGATGATATTCTTGAAATGAAGGATAGAAAGTACGGGTATAAGATCACCTACGAGCCCCTTTTCTTGCGGCATTTCACGGCAAAATTTGAACCTATTTAACGCCATAATTAGATAAAATGAAAAAGCAACAGATTAAACGGTCATGGGCAGAACCCTATAAAATGAAAATGGTAGAGTTGCTAAAGATGACAACAATTGCTCAACGCAAAAAAGTTATTAAAGACGCGGGCTATAATACTTTTTTGTTGAGGTCGGATGATGTCTACATTGACTTACTCACTGACAGTGGCACTAATGCCATGAGTGATCACCAATGGTCTGGCTTAATGCTCGGAGACGAAGCCTATGCTGGGAGTAAAAGTTTTTTTAGGATGGAAGCCGCTATCAAGAAATATTATGGGTACAAATACATAATACCAACTCACCAGGGTCGAGGTGCTGAAAACATACTTTCGAAAATTCTGATTAAGAAGGGAGATATAGTTCCTGGCAACATGTATTTCACAACCACCCGGTTGCATCAGGAGCTAGCCGGTGGAAAATTTCAGGACATCATCGTAGATGAAGCACACGATCCACACAATGAATTTCCATTTAAGGGGAATGTAGATCTAGACAAACTTGAAAAATTGATAAAAAAGTATGGGGCAAAAAAAATACCCTATATCAGCATAGCCACAACAGTCAATATGGCTGGTGGACAGCCCATCAGTATTAGAAACCTGAAGGAATTGCGAGCTTATACCAAGAAAAACGGAATCAGGATTATCCATGATATGACCCGAGTTGCCGAAAACGCCTATTTCATTCAGCAACGTGAAAAAGGGTATGAGAAGAAGTCAGTGAAAGATATAGTAAAAGAAATTTGCTTGCTTACGGATGGCGCGACAATGAGTGCTAAAAAAGATGCGTTGGTAAATATTGGAGGCTTCTTGGCTACCAATGAGCAAGAAGTTTATGAAGAAGCTAGAAACCTGGTGGTAGTATATGAAGGGCTACATACCTATGGAGGTCTTGCGGGAAGAGATATGGAAGCAATTGCAATTGGGATTGAGGAAAGTATAAGTGACCATCATCAACGGGCAAGGGTGGGGCAGGTTGAATACCTGGGCCATAGGATGGAGGATTTTGGAATTCCTATTGTGAAACCCATTGGCAGCCACGGAATTTTTGTGGATGCCAAAACATTTCTTCCTCATCTAACCCAAGATGAATTTCCGGCACAATCGCTTGCGGCCGAAATTTATGTCGACTCAGGCGTGCGTGCCATGGAAAGAGGGGTGGTATCAGCAGGGCGAAAGGCGAATGGAGAAAATTACTATCCCAAACTGGAATTGGTGCGCTTGACCATACCCCGCAGAGTGTATACTCAGGCGCACATGGATGTGGTAGCAGAGTCTGTAGCAGCTGTGTATGCAAGACGCGAAAAGATTAAAGGACTTAAGATGGTTTATGAACCAAAGTACTTAAGGTTCTTCCAGGCGAGATTTGAAAAAAAGATTTAGGCGAGA
>DATCZR010000392.1:0-4976 GCA_036525835.1 Cyclobacteriaceae bacterium | reverse complement strand
CAATGGGAGTGGCTGCCGTGGAAGGTCTGCGCAAGGGCCAAACAGATGTGATGGTTGGAATTCGAAATAATAAAATTGTTTACAACACTTTTGATTCGCTTGAGGATCGTCATGAGATAGATCCCGAATTGATGCGAATTGCTAAAATACTTTCAATCTGATGAGTGAGTTAACATTTGGAATTGACATTGGGGGCACCAATACCAAGTTTGGAATCGTAGACAGGAAGGGGAAGGTATTGTTCAACGACCGCGTGAGAACCCGAGAATTTGAAACGATAGAAAGTCTTATCGATCAGGTGGCACAAGCTTTGCGTGACGGCATGCATGATCTGGGTTCTAATGACACCCTCGTAGGCATTGGGGTGGGCGCCCCCAATGGTAATTTTTTGACTGGAACCATTGAGAATGCGCCCAACTTGAAATGGAAAGGATCCATTCCGCTGACCACTATCATCAAGAAAATATTTAATGTTCCTGTAATGGTGACCAATGATGCCAATGCAGCCGCAGTTGGTGAAATGATTTTTGGATCAGCCAAGGGTATGAAAGACTTCATCGTTATTACCCTGGGCACAGGTCTGGGCAGTGGTATTGTATGCAACGGATTAGTATTAAATGGAAAGCACGGAATGGCGGGAGAATTAGGGCATACGTTTGTCAATCCTGGAGTAGGTAGACAATGTAACTGTGGTAAGCGAGGTTGTCTTGAAACATATGTATCTGCTACCGGGATAAAAAGGACTGTGTATAAGCTTCTTGCTGATAGTCTGGATGACAGTGAATTAAGAGATGTAAGCTTTGATCAACTGTCGACCAAAATGATCACAGCGGCAGCCCAACGTGGTGACAAGGTGGCCTGTGAGGCGTTTGCATATACCGGCAGGATTCTGGGGATGAAACTTTCTGATTCCGTTGTACATACAGATCCGGAAGCTATTTTTTTATTAGGTGGTCTATCGCTGGCTGGCGATTTTATTTTTGAGCCTACCATCAAGCACATGGAAGCTACGCTCATGCCTATTTTTAGAGGGAAGGTAAAGATTTTACCTTCTGGTTTGCCCAATCAAGTAGCCCCTATCCTGGGCGCCAGCAGTTTGGTTTGGAATTACCTGGAGCAACACCAAGGTATCCATGCTTAATCAGTAATTTTTTTATTTCACCTTTACACCCAGGTTCTCACCAAGTAACTTGAATTGCGCAAGCCACTCCGGTTTGCTTGAAGATTGAAACCCCTCCTGGCGAGATATCTCAAAATAAATATTCTGACTCATATACAAGTTGGGGTCCAGCTTGAATTGTTTAAGTAAAGGGAAAAGTCTATTTAACCGATCAATGCGTTTTATACTGGCACGTTCAGCGCTTATTCGCCTCAACTCTTTGTAGATGCTCTCTCCTGCCAATCGAGATACTTTGCCGGGATCTTCGATAGTCAAATGCCATTTGGCCAACTCCCCAATTATTCGTTCAATTTCTTTAACATTAATTTTCTCCTTTTGAAAGCTATTGATCAAATCAGCATTGAGTATGTACTCGAACGTGGTGGTATAGGCCCTGGGAATAGGTATATCATTTTTGGATAACGCATTAACCAAAGGGTAATCGCGGTTGTAAACACGCCTCAGTGAAGTTTCAAGCTCTGACATGCTTTGTTCCGTAATCATGTCAAGTACTTTACGCTTCTCATCTTTAAATAATTCCCAAATCGTATATTTTTCAGGGCCAAAATAGGTTTGCATCACACCAATTACATCGCCCAATCTACCCTCATCAAAGGATTGGGTGATATCCCTCTTCATGTTATTGAATTTCTCCTCCTCCATATCAATCGAAATATTACCGATGATATTGTGTTTACCCATATAGATAACCGCAAAAGTGAACTTTTTTTCCGATCGAGTCACGTTGGCTTTGACTTCGGTGATACCGATAACCAGACGTTGTTCACCAGCCTCCTTACGAACAAAAAATTCATTAGACGTGGTGTAGTTAAAAATGGGAAAGTTCTCCGGATCCTCTTCAAATAGCGAAGCTACAGCATAGTGCATTCCCACTCTTTGTAAATTGGTTTTAGAAGGCACCACAGATTTGCGATACACATTAGCCGCATTTTGCAAAGAAGGTACGTTACTGGGTACTCGTTCTAATCTGGCAATGAACTCTGTCTCCAGATCACGTCCTGAAGTCTGGTTGAGCAACTGAATTGCCCGGCAGGCGTATTGTAAAATCTGTACGGTTTCAATACCAGAAACCTCGTCAAAGAACCATCCACAACTGGTATACATCAGCATGGCATTTCTCTGTGCCTCCATCATCCTGAATACCATGTTGGGACTCACGACTTTGAGACAATGATCCTTTAGAAATTTCCTTACCGTGTCTTCATTCCGGTTTAGAATAACGTTGATATACTCATTTCTAGCCTTTTTAGGGTCTTTTAGAATCTGAGTGGCTTCTTGCTCAAATGTCTTGACAGCTTCATCCCTAAGCCAATCCAAGGCTTCTCTGAGCGGCTTTCGCCACTGCTGATTCCAGTTAGGCTTACCCCCTGAATTACAGCCACAATCGTTTCTCCAGCGCTCTACTCCATGCACACAACTCCATGAACTATGCTCATGAATTTCCGCCTCGTATTGAGGTGGATGCATTTCTGCATATTCTGCGTAATTGGTAATTCGCACACTCTTTGCTTGCTCAATTGAGTCGAGACAGAAAGCGAGCGCCATATCCCCATGTTTGTGATGGTGTCCATAAGTTTCACCATCGGTTGCAATGTTAATCAACTCAGGTTCGTCATTGCTCATATCAACTTTACCCAGCAAAGCATTCGCAAACTTTTCACCGTCATTTAACAATCCATTAAAAGCCACTGACTGAGACGTATCTCCATCATAGAAAAAAATAATAATTGAATTGCCACTGGGGAGTTTTACCACATATGACCTTTTGGTATTAATACCGTCTTTGCTTACCTGATGCCACTCTTCAGTTTCTAATTTTCTAAATGACTTGGCTTGTCGTGGTGCCAACACTGTAAATTTTATTTGATGTGCTGCCAACAATTCAAGTGATTCTATGTCCACCGCGGTCTCTGCGAGCCACATGCCTTCAGGTCTTCTATTGAATCGAAATTCAAAATCGCGGATACCCCAGATTATTTGCGTCTCCTTATCACTTCTGGATGCCAATGGCATGATGATGTGATTATACACCTGTGCCATGGCCGACCCATGACCGCCAAATCTTTTGCTGCTTTCTTCATCAGCTTCTAAAATAGCCTCGTAGGTTTCCCTGTCGTTCTCCTCCATCCATGACAAAAGCGTGGGCCCAAAGTTGAAACTGATTTCAGCATAATTATTAACAATATTCTTAATCACTCCATTTTCAAGAATACGTGACGCTGCATTGGGGGCATAGCATTCTGCAGCAATCCGCTCATTCCAATCGTGATAAGGGTGAGCAGAATCCTGCACCTCAATCACTTCCAACCAGGCATTTTCACGTGGCGGTTGATAAAAATGACCGTGTATACAAATAAATTTTTCCATTAATCAATTAAGGGACAGCTGATGATGAATACGATTATAGGTTAGCCTTGATTCAGTTCAAACTCTGCCAATTCTCTTTCCAATTTAAGAATGCTGATACCCAATGGGGGCAATGTAATCGAGACAGAATAATCACTTCCATGATATTTAACCGGAGAAGTAAAAAACAAACCTTGATTTAACACGCCACTGCCTCCATATTTCATATCATCTGAATTAAATATCTCCTTCCACTCACCACGATACGGCACCCCTACCCGATAGTTGGCTCTTTTCTCTGGCGTAAAATTGCAAATCACAATGAGCGCTTCTTCCTTCTTATCGGACATGCGCTTATAGATGATCACACTATTCTGATGATCAGCATAATCGACCCAGGCAAAACCTTTTTCACTAAAAGAATAAAAATAGAGTGCCTCCTCATTCTTATATAAGGCATTTAAATCTTTCATGAGGCTGTAAACACCTTTGTGGTAATGATGATCCAGTAAATGCCAATCCAAACTTTGATCGTGGTTCCATTCTGAAGTTTGTCCAAACTCACCACCCATGAAAAGCAACTTAGTGCCCGGGTGTGTAAACATGTAGGAATAGAGCAGGCGCAGATTCGCAAACCTTCTCCACTCATCGCCAGGCATACGCCCCATCAATGAACCTTTTCCATGCACTACTTCGTCATGCGAAAGGGGTAGCATGAAGTTTTCTGTAAAGGCATACATGACGCTAAACGTAATGTCATTTTGATGATACTTGCGATGAACAGGATCGTTTCCAAAGTAGCGCAAGGTATCATGCATCCAACCCATCATCCACTTCTGCCCAAAGCCCAGACCCCCAAGATACGTAGGGCGAGAAACACCAGGCCATGCTGTTGATTCTTCCGCAATCGTAATGACATCCGGAAACTCCCCATAGGCTGTTTCATTAAACTCTTTGAGGAAAACGATAGACTCAATATTCTCTCTTCCTCCGTATTCATTGGGGATCCACTCTCCTTCTTTCCTTGAATAGTCAAGGTATAGCATACTGGCCACCGCATCTACCCTAAGGCCGTCAATATGATATTGATCAAGCCAATAGATGGCATTACTGATCAAAACAGACCTGACCTCATCTCTACCGTAATTAAATATGTAACTCTTCCAATCGGGATGAAATCCTTTGCGCGGATCTTCATGCTCGTAAAGATAAGTACCATCGAATTTGAAAAGTCCATGGGCATCGCCAGGAAAATGAGAAGGTACCCAATCAAGTATCACTCCGATGTCAGCCTGATGCAATGCATCGACTAAGAACTTAAAATCTGCGGGAGTACCAAATCTACTTGAAGGCGCAAAGTATCCTGTCACCTGATAGCCCCAAGATCCAAAGAAGGGATGCTCCATAATGGGCAAAAATTCGACATGAGTAAAACCCAGGTCCTTGATAT
>DATCZR010000391.1:0-2673 GCA_036525835.1 Cyclobacteriaceae bacterium | reverse complement strand
AGCCTTTCAGTTGGCCTACTATAGTATATTGATTTTCCATTCTCACACGAGTATCTTCAAGCGCCTGATCTATTTGACCTTGTGGTGCTCCAAAGTTGTTCATCATTTCTTCAGTCTTTTCTAGTGCTGCTTCAGTGACTTTACCTGCTAATTCAGTATCAATCACCTGAAACAATAGGATACCCACTAGTGCAGCAATCAATCCGGAAACGGCAAATACAATAAATCCATGTTGGTAGGCTTTACCAAATGACAAATAAGGTCCCGTCTCATTCCTAAAATTAATACCTGCGTAAATGGTAAACCCGATGTAAATGGCCATGGAAAATAATCCTACTTTCCAATCAGCCATCAAAGCATAATCAATGGCATAATATAACAGAGTAAGAACACCGCTTATTAAGCCTACAATGAGACCCCATCGAATTCCATGATTTAATAAGGTCGTAGGAGTTTTTTCTTCTTCCATATTAGTTGGTTTTGGGTTGCCTTCTCAAAATTACTGATATTATTATGCTAATAAAAAAGCTAATAATAAAGGATTGCGACAAATATCGGGTTGCCAAAAAGTAGGAATTTGCTTGTTTCAAAGCCGTGATGCCCGATTCGTATACATCTCTACCAATTCGTTCAATTTCTTCTTCGGGAAATTGTTCTACCTGTGCCATAGAGAGGCGGATGTAGGATTCCACGAATGCTAGATTATACTTGGCAAAAAGGTAAATCCCTGTCGAAGCTACCAGACTAAATAATATGGTCATTAAAAGGCAGCTAATCATGCCTTGCCAAAAATGAAGTATTCCTCCATGATAGTAATCTCTTATTTCTTTCAACGCAAATGAAAAAATAACAGCGAACAGTACAATACGAAAGTCCAGAAAAACCGGAATCAAGAAAGGATGATTTCCGGAATAATAAAGAATCATCAGCAAAATGAAACCTACTAGCCCCATGGCCAGGCCATACCGAAGTGAAACCCGCACCATGGCGGGCCAATTGGAAAGTCTAGGCATTAATCAGATGCTTATTATTATTGAAAACAGCCTTTACCTTTCCCACTATCTCTTTATTGAGCCAGGGGGAATTGTTGGACTTTGATTGGTTTTCATCACTGCTAAATTTCCATTTGGCACTTGGATCAAATAAGGTAAGATTAGCTTTAGCATCTTCTTCTATGGCAAGATCCTCACCCTTCAAAAGCTTCCTGGGGGCTAAAGTCACTTTTTCTATGAGATCGTGAATGTTAACCGATTTTGAAAGTGAAGCAAGCTGAGAAGCAAAGGTCTGCAAATTAATAATGCCAAAATCGGCATGATCAAATTCCAACACCTTACTCTCCGTGTCTTGTGGCAAGTGCCCGGAACATAGTACGTCAATGGTCCCATCCTTTAACCCAACAATTAATGCTGCAAGATCCGCTTTCTCGCGCAATGGAGGGTTGACTTTGTAATTTGTATCAAAATCATGAAGCAGCGAGTCATCCAGGAGCGCCTGATAGGAGGTAATGTCACAACTCACATTCAATTTTTTCTTCTTGGCTTGTCTGATAGCCTCTACCGATCTTGCGGAGGATATCCTACTGAAGTGCAGTCTTCCTCCGGCATAGCCCAACAGTTCCAGATCTCGATTTACCGCCACTTCTTCTGCTATCTTTGGCATGCCTTTTAGTCCGAGCATGGTACTGTTAGGCCCCTCATTCATTTGACCAAACATATTCAACCAGATATCTTCCGGATGATTAATAAGTAGTCCGTCAAACTTTTGAATGTATTGCAGCGACTTCAACAAAATATCGGTATTCCATACTGGTTTAAGCCCATCTGAAAAGGCAACCGCTCCGGCTGCATTCAAATCAATCATCTCAGTGAGTTCCTCACCTGCATTTTTTAAGGTCACAGACCCAATAGGATGTATCTGAACCAATCGTGATTCATTTCCTTTCGTTATATAATTAACTCCGTTTTTCGTTTCTACTCCGGGTACAGTATTCGGCAACATGGCAATTTCGGTAAAACCTCCTGCGGCTGCCGCTCTGGATACGGAATCCAGATCCTCTTTGTACTCCAATCCCGGATCGCCAACAAATGTCCCTAAATCAATCCAACCAGTTGAAAGAAACATCCCCTCTGCTTCTATCAACTTGTCAGCACTACTTTTCTTGGAGCCAATCTCAATGATTCTTCCATTTTGAATCAATACATTGGCTTTCTTTTTATGATGAGATGAGTTGGGATCGCTGATGGTGGCAGACTGGATGAGTATCTTCATTCCGCTTAAGTTAGTTGGTCAGGCGTAGTGCGTTTATCACTAAATTACTTTAAAAACCGTATGAATAAAACCTCTGCCAATAGAAATAGCAAAGCCAATATCAGGGCATGTTTCCATAATGGCGTTCCCAAATATCTCTCTTTTATTTCGTTGCTGAAACTTTCCAGACTGGTACCTTGAAAAATTGTCACCTGTTTGCCACCGCCAAAAAAAGATTTAATCTCATCGACTGAATATTGATTCAGGTCGGACTCCCGCTTATCCAGATTTACAGCCAATAAGCTGAGGGTATCCTGACGATATTTAACATAGTAGAACCCCGCGTTCATAGAAAATTTGGGCATTTCTAAAAAAAACTTGTCTCCCACCCTTCTTTGTGGCGGTACTATTTCCTGACTGCCAATC
>DATCZR010000390.1:0-3731 GCA_036525835.1 Cyclobacteriaceae bacterium | reverse complement strand
ACCCTGGAGGCCTGCTGCATGTTGTGTGTAACAATGATGATCGTATAATTTTGCTTTAGTTCGTTGATGAGTTCCTCAATCTTTGCGGTCGAGATGGGATCCAGTGCCGAGGCAGGTTCATCCATTAAGATGATTGAGGGTTCTACTGCAAGCGTTCTGGCGATACATAATCGTTGTTGTTGGCCCCCGGACAATGAAAAGGCTGATTCTTTTAGTACATCTTTTACTTCGTTCCAGAGTGCGGATTTTATTAAAGACTGCTCTACCTTTTCTTCAATTGTCTTTTTGTTGGTTTCACCGTGAATGCGAAGACCGTAGGCCACGTTTTCAAAAATGGATTTTGGGAATGGATTTGGTTTTTGAAACACCATGCCCACCCGCTGCCGTAGTTCTTCAACGTTAACTTTTTTCTTATAGATGTCCTTGCCTTCCAGTATGATCTCCCCTTCAATTCGAAACGAATCAATGTAATCGTTCATTCTGTTTAGCGTCCTGAGAAACGTTGACTTACCACAACCGGAGGGGCCAATGAATGCGGTAACCGTGTTTTCCTTCATTGTCATGCTTATGTCTTTAAGCACATGATTCTGGCCATAATAGGCATTAACATTTTTGGTTTCAATGTGCTTCATCTATTTATTATTTCGAATTACCAATTAACTTTTTTCTGCCATTTATTACGAAGATATACCGCAACGCCATTCATGATGAAGGTAATGAGCAACAGAATGATAATAGCTGCAGCACCGTTTGTTAAAAATCCTTGTTGAGGCCGGGAAACCCAGTTAAATATCTGCATGGGAAGTACAGTGAATTCATCCATGGGCCCTTTAGGTACAAAGGGTACGTAGGCCAAAGCACCGATCACAATCAGGGGTGCAGTCTCTCCCATCGCCCGGGAAAGGGATAAAATAATTCCTGTCAATATTCCTCCCCCTGCGGCAGGGAGTGTTTGATGCCATATCGTCTGCCATTTGGTAGCCCCCATTGCGAATGAAGCTTCCCTCAAAGATTTGGGGACTGCTTTTAGGGCTTCTCGCGTTGCTACAATCAGTATCGGCAGGATGAGAATAGCAAGTGTAAAAGCCCCAGCGAGCAAACTCGCACCAAGGTTCATCAGCCTTCCAAATACCTCAAGTCCTAATAGTCCGTAAATTATTGAGGGCACGCCGGCAAGATTGGCAATGTTCACTTCCACTATTTTCGCAATCCTGTTCTTCTTGCCATATTCCTCCAAATAGATACCAGCTGCCACGCCCAGCGGAATTGAAATAAATGCTGTAAGTCCAAGAATCCATGCTGTTCCTGTCCACGCAGTTAATATTCCGGATTTCTCCGCTTTACGGGAAGGCAGGTTGGTAAGAAAATCCCAATCAATACGGGTAAGGCCATCCATCAATATGTTACCAATAAAGATGGCCAACATCAACAATCCAAAAAAAGTGCAAGCAATACCGAAGTACTTGAATGACTTGTCAATGACTCTGTTTCTTTTCAGGCTATTCATATTTTTCCTGATACTTTTTCTTCACCCAATAACTCACATTATTCAAAGCGAACGTAAATATGAATAAAGTAATACCTGCAGCGTATATCGTTCTGTACTCAATGGATCCATGCTGCACATCCCCCAGACTTACCTGTACGATGTAGGCAGTTATGGTCTCCACACCATCTCTTGGATCAAAGGTGAGAATGGGTTGTTGCCCGGCAGCGATGGCAACAACCATGGTTTCACCAATGGCCCGTGATACTGCAAGAATGACCGATACTATAATTCCTGATGAAGCAGCAGGAAGAGCAACCTTGAAAGCCGTTTGAAATCGTGTGGCTCCCATTCCGAATGATGCTTCTCTTAATGATTTAGGCAATGCATACAAAGCGTCCTCACTTAGTGATGAAATCATGGGGATGATCATGATACCCATGACGATACCGGCCGAAAGCGCATTAAAACTTCCAACGCCGGGAATAAAGCTTTGTAAAAACGGAGTGACAACTGTCAGTGCAAAGAAACCATAAACTACTGTTGGCACCGCAGCCAGCAGCTCCAGAGCAGGCTTTACACTTTTTCGAAATGATTTATTAGCATACTCACTTAAGTAAATGGCAATGGTAAGTCCAATAGGCAGTGCCGTAGCAATGGCAATGGCTGTGGTTAGAAACGTACCAACCAGCAGTGGTAAAATACCATAATGCTTTTGGGTAAAAAGCGGTGTCCACTGCGTGTCTGTAAAAAAGTCAATCAGTGAAACTTCCTGAAAAAAACTAAAAGATTCACTGAACAGTACCACGATAATACCTACCGTGGTAAGTATGGTGACGAGCCCGCTAAAAGCGAGGGCTCCTTCAATTATTATTTCTCCCGTCTTTTTCAATCGGAATTGTCCAATCAGTTATTTGGCAGAAACAAAAGCCTTGAATGCGTCCTTTCCTTTTTGATACTCAGATTCCGGTAGTGGTATGTACCCCACATCCGGCACCAGGGTTGGCGCATTGCTTAAGTAGAAATTCACAAACTCAACAACTTCTTTTCTTTGCGCTGCCACATCGCTTACATAAATAAATACTGGACGTGAAAGTGGAGCATAAGTTCCATCTTTTACCGTTTGAGTGGTTGGTTGAATCGGACCATTGCCTCCGTCAACACCAACCAATTTAAGTTTGTCAACATTTTCTTCATAATAAGCCAGCCCAAAGAATCCAATTGAGTTTTTATCACCTGCAATACCTTGCACCAACACGTTATCATCTTCGCTGGCTGTATAATCGCCACGGCTTGAGCCGCTTTCGCCTACAATTGCTTCCGTGAAATAATCGTAGGTACCAGAGGCTACCCCTGGTCCATACAAATTAAATTGTTCGTCAGGCCACCCCGATCTAATTTGACTCCATTTGGTGACCTTACCTTGTGCCGATGGTTCCCATATTTTCTTTAGTTCATCAACAGTGAAATGATCAACCCAGGTATTCTCTTTATTGACCAGCACGGCCAGGCCGTCATAGGCAACAGTTAATTCTACATACTTCACGTTGTTTTCACCACAGGTAGTTGCCTCCTGACTTTTAATAGGCCTGGAAGCATCGTTGATATCTGTTTCACCCCGGCTGAACTTGTTGAATCCCCCGCCAGTTCCGGATACACCAACCGTCACCCTAATCTTTGGCTGGTTTACCCTAAACTCCTCTGCAATGGCTTCCGTAATGGGGTAAACGGTGCTTGACCCATCTATTTTAACTTCTCCAGTCAAGTAGTCAGCTTCTGAGTAGGAGTTGTCTTGTTTCGGACCACAGGCAACGGCAAACGTAATGACCGAAATTACCGTAAGAAAAATGCTATTGTTTTTACTCATTTTGGGGGTATATTTTCTGCAAAATTACCCGAGAGTCTCCACCCATGTCTTCAATGAATGTTAAGCTTGTGTTAAGCTTATGTTAAGAGAGAAGCATGACTTGCCTCATTTTAAACTGCATGCCATTTATATACTTTCAGTGTCATTATTAGAATGCTAGCGGAGGAGATAGGCCAGCTTTAAAAATGAAGCCTACTTATTACCTTGTCAACAAAACGTTACCCCATATATGAAAACCTTAAAAATCTTAGCACTGATTTTAGTTGGTGGATTCTTTTATTCCTCAGTGAGTGCCCAAAAACAAGAGTCGCCAGAATCGCTCCCTTTTAATTTCTTCTATAAAAAAGGGAGGGGCTTTGGTTTGGTGACAAAAGACTC
>DATCZR010000389.1:0-5176 GCA_036525835.1 Cyclobacteriaceae bacterium | reverse complement strand
TAGCGCAACCTTCAAATGATGCATCAGTTTCCAATCATGTCGTAATTGGAGCATTTGCAAATAGAGAGAATGCTGTTCATTTCACGGATGAGGCAAAGAAAAATCATCCGAGTGTGAAATTTGAAATGAACCCCAATAGGCAGTTGTACTATGTATATGTGCAAAAAACAGACAATAGAGTACAGGCATTTGCGGAGGCAAGGAAACTTCGCAAAGAATCAAAATATTGGGATACCTGGGTATTTTATGGAGCGCTCGGAGAATCGCAAATAGAAAAGAAAGTTATTTCAAATAAGAACTCTAAACCAGCTTCTATTAAAGAAAAGGGTGATGCACTGGTGACTGAAAAAACAGTGGTTGATGAGCAACAAGCGGAAAAGATGGAGGCTCAAATCAAAGCCTACTCTATGGCAGAGGAACCGGCTGGCTTAGATCTTGACAAAATGATAGGTGAGGCCCAAGGCAAGGAGCAGAAAGAGCGCTTTGAAGTAATTAAGGAAATAAAAGAATCAGCTTCGCAACTGGATGCCTCTACCAAGGTAATTGTTTTTAAGGATGACAAGGAGGGCAGAGAAGCTTTGCTTGCACTTGGCTATGAGATTGATGAGGATAAGCCGATTGCTGGTTTCTTTGATTCCAAGAATAATATTTTAGCGATTAATGCCTCAGAAGGAAAGGTAGACGAGCCGTTTCATGAAGGGCTTAAACCAGTTGTAAAGTTTTTAAAGAAGAAAAACCCGGCATTATTTGAAGAATACTCCAAGCGCGCTAGCGAAATGAATCATCCGACAAAGGGTAAGACATATGCCGAACTTACTGGTACACCGGAGGAAGCCTTGGGAAACATGATGGCTGATGTGGCCAATGGTTTTTTTGACAATGCAAAAGAAGCCAGAGTTGAAGCAACTTCATTGATGAAAGATATTTTGGGGTCATTGGGAGTGGAGCCTCTAGATCTATCGCTCAGCACACAACATCTTAAGACTACGGCAAATAACCTGGCTGTAGCCGTTCGTGAGGCTACGGGATTTGATGCTGAGGGTAACCGGAGATTCAAGTTTTTACTTTACAATACGCAAAAGCTAAACAAAGTAAATGATGAGGTTGACCTTGTCAATGAAGCAGGAAGAAAGTTATTTTCATATCCCGGCAATGAATTGGTTATAGTGAGAAAAGCGGATGCATCAGCAAATATTATTCTGGCCTGTGAGGTAATGGGATACAGAAAATTGCTTTTTAAATTAAATTATGACAATCCCTTTCTGACGGAAGGAGTTACCCGCGGTGATGACGAGGAGGCAATCGTTCCATTTGGACTGGTGCGATTACAAAAAGGAGACATCGCAGTAATGTACAATGTTTATTTCTTCAAAGATGCTGCCATTATGAGATCAGAGTCTCGCTATGAGATCAATAATCTGTTGGATATGATGAAGGAAAATACAGCCTATAGAATAATGATTCATGGGCACACCAATGGTAATTCAGCGGGAAAAATTATTACTATAGGTGATTCTAAAAATTATTTCTCACTTTCTGACACAAAAGATGGTCGTGGATCAGCTAAAAAATTGTCAGAGCAGCGGGCAGAAGTAATTAGGGAATATATGATGGATCAAGGGATTGGCGCAGATCGCATGGAGATAAAAGCCTGGGGAGGCAAGCGTCCTCTATACGATAAAAATCATAGCTTGGCGCAGTCCAACGTGCGGGTTGAGATTGAAATTATTGAGAATTGACCAGATTTCGATGTGTTATCTAAATAACCTTCTAGTGTTTTAATATCCTATTGTTTAATTTCGGTATAATCAAAACTATGATCGTGAGGAAATTCATTATTTTATTCTTCTTTGGCTGCTTCATCATATCAGCTAATCAAGTACAAGCTCAGGACCAAATTGAGCATTATGTTGTGGTAGGTGCTTTCAGAAAACACGATGGTGCTATTAAATGGACAGAATGGGCGAATGAGAAGAATTTCAGTGCGCAATATGCAATGAATGAGGATCAGGGTCTTTACTATGTTTACATTTTGGCCACTCCTAATAAAAAGCAAGCCTTTTCCCTCATGCTTAAGATTAGAATAGAAACCTCATACAAGGATGCTTGGGTTTTCTCAGGTAAGCTGGGGGTAGAAGCGGAGGAAGAGATGGAGCCAGAACCAGCACCTGTATTAGAAGAGCCAGTTAAAGAACCAGTACCTGTTAAAGAATCAGTACCGGTTGAAGAACCAGCACCTGTAGTAAAAGAGCCAGTTAAAGAACCGGCACCTGTTGAAGAAGAACCGATCATTCAGGATGTTCCGCAAGAAGAGCCAGAACCAGTTGTGGAGAAACCAGTAGTAGAAAAACCCAAAGGAAAGCCGTTCCTTTTTAAATTGATCAGTGCAGATGAAGAGGTACTTGGTGAGGTGCATGTTTTGGAATCTGCGAGCGCTACTCAATATCAAGCCTTTAATGGAAATGAAGTGGTTTACCTGACTAGTCCACGCAATACGGAAAAGGCATTTATTGCAGCGGTACAAGCTCCCGGTTTCAGGCCGGTAGAGTTAACCATCAATTACAATGATCCATCTGCTTATTCAAGTGGTGAGGGCCCGGAAGGAGAGGTTATCATTCCATTCGAACTGGTAAAATCAAAGAGAGGAGATTATATCGAATTTAATAAAGTCAGGTTCTTCGGTAACTCGGCTATTTTTCAGCCTGAATCCAGAATTGAACTAGATGGATTGGTAGATCTAATGAAGGATAATCCTAAGTACAAGATAAAAGTGCATGGCCATTGTAATGGTAAACAATCCAGGAATGTGGTGACCAAAGGAAGCTCGAATGAGTTTTTTGTAACCAGCACCCTTAACGAAAGAAGAGCCGTATCATCGAAAGAACTGACTCAGTTAAGAGCTGACCTAGTTGAAGAATACTTAGTTGCCAATGGGATAGACGAGAAACGAATCAAAACAAAAGCTGAAGGGGGAAAAGTGATGATTTATCCGCAAGGAAGTACGCTGGCCGGCTACAACGACCGTATTGAAGTTGAGGTAAAGAAGCACTAAAGTATACCTACACTTCCATTTTGTCTGCTAACTCATGGCTTTTAGTATGTCGTGTTGTGTGATAATGTGCACCTGATCACACTCGTCCCTCACAAGTAATGCCTTATTAGATTTGTTGAGCAATGAAGATAATACGTCCAACGTACTATCCATAGCAACAAATGTCATGGGCTTATCCATTATTTCACCAACCGGCTTATGGGTAATTGCCGGATCCTGAATCACACGCTCGAGGAGGCTTGAAGCGGCAATGCTCCCAACAAATTCGTTCCCCTCTACTACAGGCACCTGATCAATGCCCTCTTTACTCATGATGGATATGGCTTCACCTATAGCTGAAGCCTTTGAAACAGTGAACAGGCTATTTTGACCGTTACGTTGTTGAATTATTTTTTTTGCAGTAGCATAGGTTCTTTCCTCCAGGAACCCATGGTCCTTCATCCAATTATCATTGAATACTTTGTTTAAATACCGGGTGCCGTGATCAGGAAGCAAAATTACCATTAGATCATCTGGTTTCAGATTTTCTTTGGCGTATTCCAATGCGCCATGTACGGCTGAACCGCTGCTCCATCCAACAAAAAGTCCTTCTTCTTTAGATAATCGTCTTGCCATGATAGCACCGTCCTTATCCGTTACCTTGATAAAACTATCGATTACATCGAAGTTTACATTTTTGGGAAGTATATCTTCACCAAACCCTTCTGTGAGGTAGGGATAAATCTCGTTGCGGTCAAATTCACCCGTCTCCTTATATTTTTTAAAAACAGAACCATAGGTGTCGATGCCCACACTAGTGATAGCAGCATTTTGGCTTTTCAGAAATTTCGAAGTTCCAGACATAGATCCTCCAGTTCCAACGGTAGCCACATAATGAGTGATTTTGCCATTTGTCTGCTCCCAAATTTCCGGACCCGTTGTTTCAAAGTGTGCCTGTGCGTTAGAGGCATTGTCGTATTGATTTGGATAAAAAGAATTAGGTATCTCCTTATTAAGCTTGCTGGCAATAGAATAGTAGGAGCGTGGATCATCAGGCTCCACATTGGTTGGGCACACAATTACTTCCGCGCCAACCGCCTTGAGAATATTTATTTTTTCCTGCGACTGTTTGTCGGCCATGGTAAAAATGCACTTATAGCCTTTAGCTATGGCCGCAAGTGCCAATCCCATTCCCGTATTACCGCTCGTTCCTTCTATTATGGTACCACCTGGTCTTAGCAGACCCGACTTCTCCGCATCCTCCACCATTTTTAGGGCCATCCTGTCTTTGGTAGAATTTCCAGGGTTGAAATATTCAACTTTAACCAATATGGTTCCTTTTATTCCTTTGTTGAGATTATTTAGACGGATCATTGGTGTATTGCCAATCGTTTCAATAATGGAGTTATAAATCATGGATGGTATCTTTTTTGAAGATTACAAAAGTACAAAATTAGCTGTGTAAAGAAGGATCGATAGTTGATTTCGAATATGATCTGCTAACCAGCGTCTCCAGCGAGCAGATACAAGACAGCCATTCGAATAGCTACACCATTTTCTACCTGATCCAAGATAATGGAGTGATGGGAATCAGCAGCATCACTGGTCAATTCCACTCCTCGATTGATTGGTCCAGGGTGCATCACAATAATTTTTTTCTTTAGACAGTCCAATAATTTTTTATTAATCCCATAGTAAATCGAGTATTCGCGTAAGGATGGGAAATACTTGATTTGCTGTCGTTCCAGTTGGATACGCAGCACGTTGGCAACATCACACCACTCCAAAGCCGTGCGTACATCAAACTCAACCTTTACCCCTAGGCTTGAAATATATTTGGGAAGAAGCGTGGGGGGTCCGCACACCATCACCTGGGCGCCCATTTTAATCAAAGCGAAAATATTTGACAAGGCCACCCTTGAATGAAGAATATCACCAATGATGGCTACTTTTTTTCCCGCTAGGGATCCTAGTTTTTCATTGATCGAAAACGTATCCAGCAAAGCCTGAGTGGGATGTTCGTGTGTGCCATCCCCAGCATTGACAATTTTTGCCTTGATGTGCTTGGCTAGAAAATGAGGGGCACCAACACTTGAATGTCGCATCACGACCATATCCACTTTCATGGCCAATATATTATTGACC
>DATCZR010000388.1:0-2426 GCA_036525835.1 Cyclobacteriaceae bacterium | reverse complement strand
AATGCCACTCATATCATAATTGGAAGGTCTTTTGAATGAACCATTATGCTTGATGTACATCACTTCCTGAGGGAAATTGAATATGATATTGAAACGACTAAGCACCTCACCCCCTAATGCTCCATTTCTTTTATAAAGGTCCTTTTTTATTATGGTATCCTGCTGACTTTTTGTATCCGGAAAATTAGCAATGGGGTTGTTGAGTTTATATTTACCCAGCTGCAATGATCCTATTCTTCCTATTTTACCTGTGATAATTCCTCCCAAAGTCCGTCCTATTGTACTGTTGATATTCGGCTCTGGCACAACGATCTCCTCACGGGAGCCAGGTTGTAGCATTAACCCATGGCTGGCACCCGTGTCAATAAGTAGTTTGGTAAGAATCTCAACGTCTCCGTTCATACTCACGGAAGCCGTCACAAATGGCTTAGTGTCTTCAATGGAAATCTTGAGCGGTTGATACCTTCTTTTTTTCTTAAAATGGCTGGGCGCATACAGCACGAGGCGCTTTCTTTCATAGTCCATCTGCACAATAAATCTGCTGAAAATTTCATAACCCAATATTCCATGCACTTCGGCTCCAAGATAGTTTCTCAACTCCAGGTAATCCTCTTCAAGTACGAGCATCGAATGACCATTTCCTCTTACACCGGGCAGATCCAATCTTACATTATCGGTCACGTAGGCTGCGGCTTTCTTTCCTCCAGGCCCCGACACAAATATTTCTTTGGAGTAAGTAAGTTTTAAAATATCACTATAGGTTTTTTGTGTAAGTATAGTAGTACGAACACCGGTGTCGAGAATAAACTTGAGAGAAAGTTGATCATTCAGCACCACTGGCACCACTATCAGGTTGTTGAGCACATCCACGGGTATGGTTATCTTCTTTAAGTTGCCTTCAAATTGAAACCCGAATTGTTGCGCACCACTGGCAACGCAGATCAAAGAAAGCACAATAGACGTTAAGAATTTCCGCATATGCGCAACTAAGCTTTTAAAGCTATTGAAAAATAGCTATAAGATTTAAAATTATGGATGGGTTATTCCCAATCGTTTCAGGAGAGTTTGGGGTATTTTTTCAATAATAAGTTTATCTAAATTTTTCTCCCGAAGAAATCCTTCCTTTACCATCCTTTTCATTTGCACTAAGAGAGAATCAAAGTAATTGTTAACGTTCAATATGGCGATAGGTTTCGATATCAGGCTTAGCTGCTGCCAAGTTAATATTTCAGCCAATTCATCAAGAGTGCCCCAGCCGCCTGGAAGGGCCACAAAAGCATCGGACAGATCAGCCATTCTCTTCTTCCTTTCGTGCATACTGGTTACAATTTCGAGCTGACCAATGCCTTGATGGCCTAGCTCTTTTTGCATGAGAAAGTCTGGAATTACGCCAATTACATTGCCCCCATTAGACAATACCTCATCAGCTAGTATGCCCATTAGCCCGATGTTGCCCCCACCATACACCAGGGTACAATTTGAATTGACCAATGCTAAAGCTAATGTGCGAGCGGTTTCAGAATAGATTGGATTATTACCTGAGCTGGACCCACAAAAAATGCAGACATTCATAAAGGCCAGCTATTAGAAGCGCCTCAGTGCTTTACATCATGCTTGTTCTTGCTTACCATCCTATTGGGAAATATCCAGGGAGATATGATGGCCAATACAAAAAGGGCTATTACGACTGAAATTGCTGCCATATTATTGTTACTTTTCAAGGGTAAAGTTAAGCTACATCTTTAGAATTCCACGTTTGGAAAGAGAAATATTTAAAAGTGTAACTATTTTTTTATTGGGACTGTTTAATGGCCTAGTGGAAGATTAAGTTTTCTTTTGATTAGAATTAATTATTGAGCCATGAAGAAATTTCTAATTATATCGGGGGTTATTTTCCTCATTGTATTTGGAGTGCTTGCCTACATTCGCTTCTACTACACCAAATCATTCAGCCCAGAGGCAAATGTAGAGTATAACGCCAATGGCGTGAAGATACATGTGTTCTATAATCGGCCTTTTAAAAAGGGAAGAGAGATATTTGGAGGACTTGTGCCCTTTGATACGGTGTGGAGGACGGGTGCTAATGAAGCAACTGTTTTTGAGACTAACCAAAACTTGTTAGTAAAAGGCAAACCGTTAAAAGCAGGGGAATACTCGCTTTGGACTATTCCTGGTGAGCAATCCTGGAAAGTAATTTTCAATTCGGAAACAGGTCAATGGGGAGTGAATTTTAACGGAGTTGCAAATCGCAAAGTAGAAAATGATGTACTTACCGTAGAAGTTCCTGCATTAACTCACGATAAGGAATTTGAACAGTTTACCATTTCAATCGAACAGGTGGGGGAAGATATTGAACTTATATTGCTTTGGGATAAAACAGTGGTGGTAGTGCCAATATCATTCAGTCATTAAAAATTATTCTGCTA
>DATCZR010000387.1:0-3240 GCA_036525835.1 Cyclobacteriaceae bacterium | reverse complement strand
GAGGGATAATTCTCTTGGTAGCCTACTCGCTCATCGATTTTAAAAGTATCCAAAAAATATCACGATCCAGTAAATCTGAGATTGCCGTATTGATCATTACCTCTATTTCGATTCTATTCCTCGATCTTCAGTTTGCCATACTCCTCGGAGTATTTTTTTCATTGATTTTCTATTTAATGCGCACGTCTAAGCCTAAAGTGGTTTCGTTGGCACCCAATCTTATTGAAGGCGAACGAAAATTCATGAACGTGGATTTATACCAAATTCAGGAGTGCCCTCAACTTCATATCATACGTATTGATGGATCTCTTTTTTTTGGCGCTGTGGAAAGCATCAAAAACGCCTTGTATGAATTGAGTGAAACCAGAAAATATATTTTGATCATTGGCTCAGGTATCAATTTTATCGATGTTTCCGGAGCTGAGATGCTGGTGGCCGAAGCCGAGCGACTTCGGTCCCTGGGAGGTGGATTGTATCTCAGTCACCTCAAAAAGCCGGTGCGAGATTTTTTAACTGAAGACTATCGCGCAAAAATTGGCGAATCCCATTTCTTTTACTCAAAAGAAACGGCCATCAAAGAAATCTATGGCATGCTTGAAGCACAGACTTGCCAATCTTGCAGGGCAAGAATATTTAATGAATGCAATGAACATCCGAAATGAAATCCATCAAACCAGTAAGTTTTTCGGTCAATGCAATCAAAGAAGTAAAAAAAATGATGGCCGCCCAACAATTGAACATGGAGTATGCTTTGCGTGTCGCAGTCGGAGGAGGTGGATGCAGTGGGGGCATAGCCCCGGTACTTGGATTTGACAAACAAAAATCCACCGACCTGGCTTATGAGATTGACGGAATGAAAATCGTGGTAGACAAAAGCCATGTCATGCATTTGATCGGTAAACATGTAGAATTTTATGAAGTGGAAGACCTGAGCGGCTTTCACTTTGTAGACGGCCCCGTCGACTCCTTATAACTTCTGACAAAAGATCATCCCATCGCTTCCTCCACAAGCTGAATGATATCCTTTACCTCCAGCTTACCTTCATGGCCACTTGTTTTTACGGCATCTCCAAACATGGCAAAATCTTTGGGGCAAGCCACAATGAAATACTTCACATCTTCTCCTAATGTCAAGGCTTCACGGATTCGGTTTTCACTGGGGCGCTCTTGCATTTTTGAGTCATCCATCCATATTCTTCCACCTCCCGCACCACAGCAAAATGAATTTTCACGGCAACGGGGCATGTCAATCAGTTCGATGCCCATGGCCTCCATCAGTTTTCTGGGTGCATCCACTTCTCCGTTGTACCTGCCCAGGTAGCAGGGATCATGATAAGTCACCTTGTAATCCAGTTTTTTTGAAAAAGTTAGCTTGCCTTCCAGGTGCAGCCTGAGCAATAAACCTGTGTAATGCTCGATTTCATAGTTACCTCCAAATTCAGGATACTCGTTTTTGATTGTATTGTAGGAGTGAGGATCGGTAGTAAATATTTTTTTGAATTTGGATTTGCCAAGCGCCTTCATATTGTCTTCAACCAGCATCTCATAAAGCCCTTCCTCACCAACCCGGCGTACATCGTTGCCAGAATTTTTTTCACCATCATACATGATGCCATAGTCAAGGCCAATCTTTTCCAGAACCGTGGCTACTTTTTTGGAAAGCAAATTAATCCTTGCATCATACGAGGCATAGTCTCCAACAAACCATAGGTATTCCGCTTCTTCTTTGCGTACATCTTTTACAGCAAAGTCAAGTCCTTTGGTCCACTCGGCCCTTTTCTTTTCAGATTGACCAAAGGAATTACCATAGTCTCCAATATTGGCAAGCGCATCTTGCAACATGGGCTCCATGGTTCCCTGCTCAACCAATGACCGCCTGAGATTGACGATACTGGTAAGGTGTTCTATGCCTACCGGGCAAACTTCTACGCAGGCCATGCACGTGGTGCACGACCACAGTACATCCTTGCTGATCACATCACCGGCAACGCGCTTTGGTTCCTTCTTTCCATTGTTAAGCGATTGGGTAAACCATTCCGGAGCACCAATGGTTGCATTGGCATGAGAACGCAAATCAAGAATAAGATCGCGAGGCGATAGGGGAGTGCCTACGGTACGTGCCGGACAAACCTGATGACAACGCCCGCACTTTGTGCAGGCATCAAAATCAAGAAGCTCTTTCCAGGTGAAGTCAACGATGGCGTTGTATCCCATACTCTCCTTCATCTTCTCTTCCGATACACGTGGAAGTCTTTTCGCAGCCATGTCATCTTTAAACATGAGGTTGGCATAATCGATCAGCATGTGCATCGCTTTAGAATAGGGGATGTATGCAATGAAAAACATCACCATCACGGCATGAAACCACCAGGTGTAAATATGAATGGCATTGGCATTGGACGTAAGTCCTAATACATCTGATAAATCTGCCAAAACCCAGCCTACAGGAGACCACACTTCAAATGGCGGCCGATCTGCTGCAATCCGAATCCCCTCAATAAAGAACCCAGTGATACCGATTATGAAAAGCAACCATAGAAAAATTCTATCATCGGTTACATACCCTTTGCGATTGTATTGCTCCTTTTTCAGGTCGTTACGCGTGTAGTCCAGCTGAGGTAGTTTCCTGGCCCTTCGGCTCATCATCATCACAAGTCCTACCAGGAAGAACACGCCGAATACATCAAGTGTGAGAGAAAAGATCAAATAGAAATTACCCTTGAGCAATTGAAAATTAAGGTGCCTCAAAATGTCATAATCCAGAGCAACGATGGCGGTTCCAATAAAAAGTACCACAAATCCCCAGAAAATCAACCAGTGGGCTATACCGGCAAACTGATCCCGTTTGAAAACAGTCGAATTCTTGGCCATGATAGCCGCCGCTTTCAGAAACCTTCCGGCCAGATTGTTAAACCGTCCTGCATCCCTTCCTTTCTTGTACTTCTGATACTTCTGATAAAACCCGTAAAAGAATATGCCCATTGTCGAGAAGGCGATTACATAGAAAAGGACTTCAAGTGCCAATGGAAAATGACGATATATTTCTCTGGTCTCTAGCATAAGGATTTTTAAAAAAAGTTAAGCCCGAGTCAATTATAGTTTACTGCTTAAAGCTGGAATTATGTCGAACAGGTCAGCCACTACACCATAGTGCGCATAATCAAAAATGGGCGCTTTAGGATCGCTGTTCACAGCGATAATAAGTCCGGCATCCTTCATGCCTTCAATGTGTTCGGGTGC
>DATCZR010000386.1:0-4413 GCA_036525835.1 Cyclobacteriaceae bacterium | reverse complement strand
CCCATGCTATTAATGAGCAGATATAATATCCGGGCACCCACATTGGCATCCCATTCGCCAGTTTCTCCCGGAGCGACTTCATTCAAATCGAATCCAATTATCTTTTTACCGGATTGAACCAACGTTTTCAGCAACATCGTGATCTCATGAAATTCAAAACCGCCAACTACAGGAGTTCCCGTATGGGGACAAAGTTTTGGATCCATACCATCTATATCAAAACTGATATATACTAAATCAGGTACCTCACTTACTATCTTCTTGCATATGCTGCTCCACGATTCGCCATTATATTGTGCGTGTTTGATGTCCTCGTCAAAAAAAACCTTAACTCTTCCTTTCGATCGATCCATTACTTTTTGCTCTTCTTCACAGTAATCTCGAATACCCACTTGTACCAACTTTCTGACAGAAGGCATCTTAAGTGCATTATACATAATGGAGGCGTGGGAATAAATAAAACCTTCATACGATTTTCGCAAATCAGCATGAGCATCAATTTGCAAAATACCAAAGTGGTCGTGCAGTTCACTTAATGCATAGATGTATCCCAATGGCGTGCTGTGGTCGCCACCCAATAAGCCGACCAGTTTATTTTGTTGTAGGTATTTTTTAACGGTATTCTTTACATAAATGGATAAACTTTGGCAGGCGTCATTCACTTTGGCCGCAGCAACCGTGTCTCCGGAAACATCACCTGCCCCCAAAGCCTCTATATTTTTGACGGCCAGGCCTCTGAGCGCATTATTCTCGTCTAAAATTTTTTCTGGAAAGGGAAGCATGGCAACACCCAACTTCCAGGCGTCCGCAATATCTTTTACATGCAAGTCTACTTGAGATGAAGCCTCGAGTATTGCTTTTGGTGCATAGGCCGTTCCGGTTTTATAGGAGACAGTCACTTCCCAAGGTACCGGTACTATAATTACTTCTGCATTTTCCTCAGTAAAAGGCAGACCAAATAATTTACCTGATATACCTGGATCATTTGGATTAAACGCAGCAATGGCTTCTTCTTTTGTTGTCATTATAAATGATTAATCAATTAATGATGGGTGAATATAATTCTCCATGGAGCCCATCCCTTCACTTACTTCACTCCACCTGTTTATGTCAAACCGTATACTCACGAGTCCGGCTGGCTTCATACTACCAATTTCGGCCTTGGTGAGGTACTCAGCAAAGTAAGTTAGGTAGGGATTGTGTCCAACTAAAAGTATGTTTTTGAACTCTTCGTCAAAGCTGTTTGTAATCTCCAATAAGTTGCGAACAGACGCTTGATAAAGCTCCTCATTTATTTTTATTTCGTTACGCAAATTCAGAATTCCGTGAATAATGACGGAAGTTGATTCTGCGCGTTTTGCTGCACTGGAGACGATTAAATCGAGGTAATAATTATTTTTTTTTAAAAAATGTCCAATGGAGGCTGCTTCCTTCATTCCTGCAGTTGATAAATCACGCTCCACATCTTGTTGACTGCTCTGTCTCTCAGCGGATTGCGCATGTCTCAGTAGGTATAACCAACGTACCATTAAACAAATCTAATCTTTTGATTGTTGGCCTCATAGAAAGGTTCAATTAATCCCGTTCAATTTGTTTAATTAAAAAAATGTAGATATTTGAAATTCTGGAATAGCGAAAAATTGCATGTCAAAGAACTTAGTTATAGTCGAATCTCCTGCGAAAGCAAAAACAATTGAAGGGTACCTGGGTAAGGATTTTAAGGTAACCTCCAGCATGGGTCACATACGTGATCTGGCAAAAGGTAACAAAGCAATTGATATCGACAACAATTATCAGCCAACATATGACGTAAGCCCGGATAAGAAGGAGGTAATCAAAAATTTGAAGAAGCTGGCTAAGGAAGCTGAAATGATTTACCTGGCCAGTGATGAAGACCGAGAGGGGGAGGCCATCTCCTGGCATTTAAAAGAAGTACTTGATCTTAATGATAAGAATACAAGACGCATCGTCTTTACTGAGATCACGAAAAACGCAATAACCAATGCGCTAAAAACGCCACGTGGAATTGATATTGACCTGGTAAACGCACAGCAAGCAAGGCGCGTCTTAGATAGACTTGTTGGATTTGAGCTATCGCCTATATTATGGAAGAAAATAGGAACTGGTCTGTCGGCAGGCCGTGTTCAGTCTGTCGCTGTAAGACTTGTTGTGGAGCGCGAGCGAGACATCGAAAAGTTTGAAGCCAAATCAACTTATAAAGTATCAGCTGTCTTTGATTTAGGAAAAGGTAAACAACTTGTTGCTGATCTGGCCGAGAAACTCGATACTGAAAATGAAGCACACGAATTCTTGACCTCATGCAAAGGGGCAAAATTTACAATTAACGATCTGCAAAAGAAGCCGGCCAAGAAAACACCGGCACCACCTTTTACTACATCCACGTTACAGCAGGAAGCTGGCCGCAAATTGAGTTTTTCTGTACTTCAGACTATGGTGGTCGCACAGAAGTTGTACGAAGCAGGTAAGATTTCTTATATGAGAACGGATTCATTGAACCTCTCTCAGGAGGCAGTGAATAGTGCCACCCAGCAAATCGGAACTGCCTTCGGAAAAGAATTTATTAAAACCCGAGTCTTTAAAACGAAGTCTTCAGGAGCGCAGGAAGCTCACGAGGCAATACGTCCTACCGACTTTTCGGTGCTTGATCCTAAAATGGATCGCAATGCCAAACGATTATATGAATTAATCTGGAAGCGGGCGATAGCGTCTCAAATGGCTGATGCCCAATTGGAAAGGACTACCGCCACGATTGGCATTTCTACCAACCCGAGAACCCTGGCTGCTGCAGGAGAAGTGATCAAGTTTGAAGGATTCCTTAAAGTGTACATGGAGTCAAAGGATGACGATGATGATACGGAAGAGGATACAGGGAAAATGTTGCCTCCTTTGAAGGTAGGGCAGGATTTGAAACTGGATGAGATGAAAGCATCCGAAACATTTAGCAGACATCCACCTAGATTTACTGAGGCAAGTCTGGTCAAGAAACTGGAGGAGTTGGGAATTGGAAGACCTTCAACTTACGCACCCACAATTTCCACTGTCCAAAAACGGGGCTATGTAGTAAAAGAGTCCAGGGAAGGGGTGGAGAGAAATTATCAGGTGATTACGCTTAATAAAGATAAGGTAGAAACAAAGACAGCTGCGGAAATAACGGGTGCAGAGAAGAATAAGTTATTTCCTACCAACATCGCCATGATTGTCAACGATTTTCTGGTGGAGCATTTTCCAAATATCACCAACTATTCGTTCACTGCTGAAATTGAAGAGGATTTCGATGAGATTGCCAGTGGAAAGCTGGAATGGCATAAGATGATTGATCAGTTTTATAAACCATTCCATAGTACCGTAGAAAAGACCGGAAAAGTAGAAAGGTCTTCTGTTTCTAACAAAGTGAAAGAATTAGGCGTTGATCCCAAGACTGGGTTGAATGTGTATGCGAAGTTGGGAAAGTATGGCGCTTATGTTCAGTTAGGGGAAAATCCTGATGATGATAGCGATTGGAAGCCCAAGTTCGCCAGCCTGCGTCAAGGTCAATTTATTGAGAACGTAACACTTGAAGATGCAATGGTGCTCTTCAAGCTGCCTCGCGAGCTGGGCGAATTTGAAGGATCGAAGGTGGTTGCTAATATTGGTCGGTTCGGTCCTTATGTGTTGCACAACAAAAAATTTGTTTCCATACCCAAGGATGAAGATCCATACACCATCACGTTTGAAAAAGCGATTGAGATAATCAGTGAGAAACGAATTGCCGATGCCAACAAGACGATCAAACTATTTGACGAGAATCCAGACATTCAAATTTTGAATGGTCGATATGGTCCATATATTAAAGCAGGAAAGAAGAACGTGAAAATCCCTAAGGACAAAGAACCGGCAGACCTTACCTTGGAGGAATGCCTGGAGCTGGCTGAAAAAGCACCCGAGAAAAAAGGACGCTGGGGCGGTCGGAAGAAAAAAGCATAGTTCAATCTTAATTCCAAATTTCAATTTAGATCACAATCTTATCATCCAATGAAAAAGCTAGTCGTGCTGACTGGTGCGGGAGTGAGTGCAGAGAGTGGTATCCCGACTTTCCGCGATGCTGGTGGATTGTGGGAACAATATGACGTGATGGACGTAGCCACACCCGAAGCCTGGCAAAAAAATCCGACACTGGTTTTAGATTTCTATAATCAACGAAGAAAAAAGGCGCTTGAGGTTACTCCAAATAAGGCGCATCAATTGCTGGCTGAACTGGAAAACAGTTTTGATGTCACCATTATAACTCAAAATATAGACAACCTTCATGAGCGAGCCGGCTCAACCAATGTGGTTCATCTTCACGGAAGTCTGTTTGAATCCAGAAGCAGCATTGACGAAAATTTGATTTATCCGATCCAGGGTTGGGAGCTT
>DATCZR010000385.1:0-11364 GCA_036525835.1 Cyclobacteriaceae bacterium | reverse complement strand
ATGAGGAACGGAAAGCTGTGGGAACTGACTACAAGGAGAAAGGGCAACGTGAAGCTATTCGGACTGGGTTTAAGTTGGTGGGTCCGCGCATTAGTCAAATAGTAGACGCGGCAGAAAAAGTTTCTCTTCATAAGGAATTGATTATGCATTGCTGGCGAGGAGGTATGCGCTCCTCCAATTTCAGTCAGTTTGTGGGGATGGCTGGCATACAATCACATGTGCTGAAAGGAGGGTACAAAACGTATCGTCAAAAGGCGCATGAATGTTTTAAGCGTTCTTATCAAATCATTTTGATTTCAGGTTGTACAGGTAGTGGTAAGAGTGAAGTGCTTCGCACGCTGAGGGAGCAAGGTGAGCAGATTGTAGATTTGGAAGGCATTGCCAATCACAAAGGCTCTGCATTTGGTGGTCTGATGATGCCACCGCAACCAACAACCGAACAATTTGAAAATATTTTATTTGAGCAACTTCAGGCCTTTGATATCTCCAGACCAATATGGGTAGAAGACGAATCCATTGCTGTTGGTAAAATATTTTTACCTTCAGATTTTTGGAATGGCATGAGGCAAAGTCCGGTTGCATTGCTTAATGTAGATAAGCCAATCAGGGTGAATCGCCTGGTCAATGAATATGGACATGCCGACCCAGAGCAGTTTTTAGCCGCCATGACCAAGATCACCAAGAAATTAGGCGGGCAACATTTTAAGTCGGCCAAAGAAAAACTGGAACAAGGAGATATGGCAACGGTAATGGAAATTCTCCTCACCTATTATGACAAAGCTTACCTCGGAAGTCTTGAAAAAAGAAAGCCTGAAACCTTGGGAGAAGTTGATTGGGATGGGTCTGATCCAGTGATAGCGGCTCAACAACTTATTGAAATCTCAAAACAAATGGCGAAAGCCAATTTATGAACATTAAATTAACTCAATACAGCCATGGAGCCGGTTGTGGATGTAAAATATCGTCTGCAGTATTGGAAACCATGCTGCATTCTGATCAGGCCAAAACAGTATTCCCATCGCTTTTAGTTGGCAACGAATCCAAAGATGATGCAGCTGTATTTGATTTGGGAGATGGTAATTGCATCATCAGTACGACAGATTTTTTCATGCCGATTGTCGATGATCCTTATTTGTTTGGCTCGATCGCTTCGGTGAATGCCATCAGTGACGTGTATGCCATGGGAGGTGAGCCGATCATGGCGATAGCCATATTGGGGTGGCCCATTAATAAAATCCCTGCTGAGGTGGCACAGCAAGTTCTTGAGGGCAGCAGAAATGTGTGTAAAAATGCGGGCATTCCGCTGGCAGGTGGGCATAGCATTGATTGCCCGGAGCCCGTGTTTGGCCTTGCTGTCACTGGAAAGGTAAAGAAAGAACACCTTAAGCAGAATAATCACGCAAGGGTTGGATCACAATTATACCTCACTAAACCTTTGGGAATTGGGATCGTAACCACGGCTCAAAAAAAAGGAATTGTGAATGAAGTTCACTTGAAAATAGCTGTGGACAACATGCTTACTTTAAACAGTTTTGGTGCGCAGTTGGGAAAGCTTGCCTATGTTAATGCACTCACAGACGTTACTGGTTTTGGCTTACTTGGCCATCTTACTGAAGTTTGTGAAGGGAGTGGGCTTTCTGCTGAAATTGAGTTTGAAAAGGTACCTGTCCTGGATTTTTTGGATGCCTATATACAGCAAAAGAGTATGCCAGGGGGTACGCAAAGGAATTGGGAAAGCTATGGTCACAAGGTAAGTCCCATTTCAAGTGAGCGACTTTCTATTCTAGCAGATCCGCAAACAAGTGGGGGATTGCTGATAGCTGTGGATCAAGCCAAGGCAAACGAGTTTGAAGCACTGGCCAGCAAAGAAGGAATGAATCTGAGACCATTCGGAAAACTAGTTTCCAAAAAAGATATTGTAGTAACCGTTAATTAGTTTAGAAATCTTTTCGGGTAACGCCATCAAATTCCATAATCAAATCCGCCCCATAGGCTGATGATGGAGTTTGAAAACCGGACTTGAAGTTTCCATTTAATATTTTTCTGGCTACAGACACACTTGACAGAGTCGTTAATGCGTATCCGTTAGGGGTCAATAATTGACTTTGGACGATTTCATTTTCTTTCCACGCTTTCCCTACCAGGTGGCTATTAGAATGCTCTCTGGCGTTTTCTGAAGGGCCATCCATTTTATCCAGCCTTTTTAATAGCAATCCCTTGACCCATCTGCTTTTAAGAAGCCAATTAAGAAATGGTGTGGACCTGATGAACATCCCTATTTTCTTATTGATGCCCATGTAAACTTCTACATTGGGAATGCCCGTACTGTGAAAAGCAGTTGAAACATCTCCCCAGGGAATTCTCGCAGCGATAGTTTTAAAACTTCCAAAATCAATTTCCTTAATGCCCCTGTGCAATGGCACCTTTACAATTTTGCCATCCTTCCTTACACAGCTGCCTTCTCCTAAACCGAGCACTGCTGTTTTAGCGGTACCTCTCGAAACACCTCCGCCAGCAGTCGCAAAAGCCAGCTCAAGATGAGTTGCTTCAGGTAACCTATTTTTCAAATGCAGTGCCAGACAATCGGAAGGGACTACATCAAACCCGGTCCCAGGCAGCAGCATAATATTGGCTTTTTTTGCTAGTTCGTCAAAACCAAAAAGCGATTCGAAAACCCCAATTTCACCGGTGATGTCGGTATAGTGCGTGTTGGTTGCTATACATGCCAAAGCCATTCGTTTGGCGGTAAACAGGAAGGGTCCGCCACAGTGAATAACTACCACTGCTGGTTTTAGAAGTGCCTGGAGTTTCTCTTTCTCGTTAATTTCAACTACCTGATAGGGATATCCTGTTTGCTCATGCTGCGCAATCAGGGATTTTTCGTTTCTGCCAGCAAGGATAACATGGAGATTATGCTTTTTGCATTCTTCAACAATCAGTTTGCCCGTGTAACCGTAAGAGCCGTAGACAACTATTGGACCGCTCAATTTTCTATGTCCTCCGTGCGTTCAACTCGTGTGATGAAATATTTGGTGTCTCCACGCCAGGGGAACCTCATGTAGCGTTTTACGAAGTATAAATTCACCCGCTCCCCGCTGAGTGCCACTTTTGACAATTGATCAATGACTTCAGTCTGATCAGATTCAACTGAAAAATCAAATGTTTCAGCAACAGGACTTACTCCTTTCAATGCGCCAAAAGAATCGAGGGTAATCTTTCCCTCGTGTGTTTTGAAGAGTATCCCTTTTTCCGTGATCCGGAGTACTTTTCCTGCCATCACCCCTTTTTCATAGGTGCCCCAATAAGCAAAACTGAGGCCTGCCGCTGCCAGAATGATGATGACTAAGACAGCTCTTTTGATGAACTTCATAGTGGCTTTGCCCGCTTTCTGAAAAAAATTCTGTGATTCTTCCATGTGTGCCTTAAGGTTTTAGCAATTTACCTCTTCTATTCAACTTAACATAAAAGTAAAAGGCCACCCCAATCACAATTATTGAAATAAACTGGGAATGTGATAAAATATCCTGAATCACATAACCCCTGGCTTCATCTCCGCGCAGGAACTCCAACAGGCTCCGGCCAATAGAATAGGCTATCAGATAGATCAGAAACAACTGCCCATCAAAGTTTTTGTTTCTTTTAATTAATAATAATGCTCCCATCAACGCAAAAATGAATCCTGACTCATAAAGTTGGGTTGGATGCAATGGGGTATGGAGTGGCTCCGCCTGGCAAACTGGATTAGTAAAGACAACACCCAGAAAACTGTCAGTCGGTTTTCCATGACAACAACCAGACATAAAACAGCCAATCCGTCCGAATCCATGAACAAGGCATGTAACAATCGCCATCACATCCAACATCGGCAGCGTGGGGATATTATTCTTTTTGAAAAACCATAACATAGTTGGAATGGCAAAAAGCAATGAGCCAAAGAAGACGAACCCGTTGCCACTGAAAAGCTTTCCGATATTATGGATGTAGAATGAAGGGTTCTCGAAGAAAAAGAAAACCTTTCCACCTAGGTAGGCGGAAATGACAATGTAAATGAATAACGAGTTTGATTTATCAAAGGTGGTTCCAAAATTCTTTTTGCCTTGCACGGCCATGTAAATCAATCCCACCACAGCGCCTAGCGAGATAAAAAAACCGTAAGAATAAATGGTGACAGATCCTACTTCAAATAGAATTGGATGCACTTAAGAAATAGTATTAATTGCGATCTTGAAAATTTTCAGGCAGCTTGTCCTGATCATTTTATACAGTCATTATCTCAACCTCTTTCTTCTTCATGAGACTATCAATCTTCTCAATGTGCTCATTAGTCAGGGCTTGAACCGTGTCTTCGGCATTTTTGATATCATCTTCAGAAACGCCTTTTATCTTTTTTAAATGTTCGTTTGTTTCTTTGCGCACATTGCGCACACTCACCCTCCCGTGTTCACACTCATGTCCTACCTGCTTGACCAGTTGCTTTCTTCTTTCTTCGGTAAGCATGGGTACATTAATGATTACTTGCTGTCCGTCATTTTGAGGGGTAAGTCCCAAGTTGGCAGCCAGAATCGCTTTTTCAATTTCAGGAATCAGATTTTTTTCCCACGGCTTGATAAAAATGCTTCGTGGATCGGGTGTAGTTACGGATGAAATCTGATTTAGCGGACTCATTGCTCCATAATAGGAGACCATTAAGCCATCCAGCATGGAAGGGCTTGCCTTGCCAGCTCGTATTTTGGTAAGTTCATGACTAAGGTGTGCCACTGCCTTACCCATTAATTCTTTTGCTTCTTCGAGGTATAATTCTATTTCTTCCATGACCTTACATTTTCGAGAAGTAAATATATCAATCCAAAAACTAAAAATTAACTGATCAACGTCCCTGTTTCTTCCCCTTTAGCGATTTTTAATAAGTTGCCTTTCTTGTTCATATCGAAAACGATGATGGGTAATTTATTCTCCATGCACAGCGTAAAGGCAGTCATATCCATGATGTTGAGATTCTTCTCATAGGCTTGCTGAAACGAAAGCTTTTCATACCTTACCGCATCATCAAATTTCTCAGGATCTTTTGAGTAAACCCCATCGACCCTCGTTCCTTTCAAGACTACTTCGGCTTGCACTTCAATGGCTCTCAGGCTTGCCGTAGAATCTGTCGTGAAGTAGGGGTTGCCAATTCCGGCACCAAAAATTACAATCCTGCCTTTTTCAAGATGCCTGATGGCGCGTCTTCTGATAAAGGGCTCGCAAACTTGTTCCATTTTAATCCCGGACATTAATCGGGTATACATGCCATGCCTTTCCAGGGCACTTTGCAAAGCCATTCCATTAACTACAGTGGCCAGCATGCCCATATAATCTCCCTGAACGCGATCAATACCCAGGGTATCAGCTTGCCCGCCTCTGAAAATATTGCCACCACCGATTACGATCGAAATCTCAGTACCTTCTTCTTTTACATGTTTAATTTCTTCAGAGTATTGCTCCAATATGTCCGGATCTATGTAAGAACCTTTGCCATTTCCTTGTAAGGATTCACCGCTGAGCTTGAGAAGGATTCTTTTGTATTTCATGGAGGTGTTTTAGGGCATAATTTACCGTTGCAAATATATCAGGATTTGAATGATTTACTGACCAAATAACAACCGTAAATCAGATTTTGCCATGTTAGAACTCAATCAGTATCTGACCTTTTTCCACGCTTTTTCCTTTTTCCACCTTCACTGATTTAACCACTGAGTCGCCAGGAGACTTAATGATGTTTTCCATTTTCATCGCTTCCAGTACAAGGAGTGGTTGGCCTGCTTTTACTTCATCGCCTGCTTTTACTTTCAAATCAATAATAAGTCCAGGCATGGGAGCTTTGATTGAATTAATCTTGTTGGCAGACCCCACGTTCATCCCCATTTTTTCAAGTAGCAGTTCAAATCGATCTTTAATGACAACCGGATATTGTCTGCCATTTATCTTGAGCAAAAAGGTCTTGGTGGCCAAATCTGCTTTTACGACTTCAGCGCGAAAGCTTTTGTTGTCATGGATGATGTGGAAATAATTAGGGGAGACTTTGATCATATCCCAATTGACCGGCTTGCCATCGATGATCCAATCATCCCCATCTTTGGATACTTCGAAATCGGATTTATTAACAGTTGCCTTTAGCATGTCTCAAAAATAGAGTTCTTGATGAAGAAACCGACATCAAGTTATAAAATTGTGTTTACAAGATTAGCTTATTACCTTTGAGCGATCAAATAGGGGTGCCAAAAACACGGGCTGAGATTATACCCAAAGAACCTGATGCCGGTAATGCGGACGAAGGGAGGCAAAGTTTAAAATTGAGTGTGTGCATTCCCCTGTGTAGCACAGATTTAAACTAAGAAAAAATGTTCAAATTTCTTTTTACTGCTATTGGCTGCTTGTGTCAATTGATTGGCTATGCGCAATATTCCCTTAGTGGAACCATCATGAGTAAGGCTAATAATGAAGTCCTGGTAGGAGCTACCGTTCAGTCAGTACGTGGGAATTATTTTTCGGTAACCAATGAAGATGGCTTTTTTGAGATTAGGGATGTTCCTCGGGGTGCGTACAATTTTACCATTAGCTATTTGGGATTTAAAGAAGCAGAATTAAACCTGACTGTTGATGAAAATAAGTCTTTGAAAATTTTCCTGGAGGAGGACACACGCATCACGGATGAGGTGACTGTATATGCCACACGGGCTGGTGAAAAAAGCGCTACCACTTTTCAGAATGTCAGTAAGAAGGAAATCGCAAAACAAAACTTTGGTCAGGATTTGCCATTTGTGTTGAACTGGACCCCCTCATTGGTTACTACCTCTGATGCAGGAACAGGCATTGGCTATACCGGCTTGCGCATACGAGGAAGTGATGCAACACGTATTAATGTTACTATTAATGGAATCCCTTATAACGACAGTGAATCGCAGGGTGTGTTCTGGGTGGATATTCCTGATATCGCTACTTCCACACAAAGTATTCAAATTCAAAGGGGGGTGGGTACTTCTACTAATGGTGCTGGAGCTTTTGGGGCATCCATAAACTTGCAAACAAATACTAAAATTGTTGAACCTTATGTTGAGTTAATTAATTCGATTGGTTCATTTGATACCCGAAGGCATACGGTAGGCTTTGGAACAGGCTTAATTAATGATCGTTTCACTTTTGATGCAAGGGCATCATTGATTAATTCTGATGGTTTCATCGACAGGGCTTCTTCTAATTTGCGTTCTTACTTTGCTTCGGGTGGTTATTATGGAGATCGCACCATCATAAAGGCAATTGCTTTTGGCGGGCATGAAGAAACTTATCAAAGCTGGTATGGAGTTCCTGAGTCAAGACTTAAGGGGGATGTGACTGCCATGATGACCACTGCCGCTGCTGAAGGATGGAATGCCCGACAGTTAGACAACCTCCTCAATTCGGATAATCGGACTTTTAATTTCTACGATTACAAAGACCAGGTCGACAATTATGGGCAGGACAATTTCCAGCTGCATGTTTCTAGCCAGTTGTCATCAATGGTAACCGCTAATTTTGCCCTACATTATACAAAGGGAAAGGGCTACTATGAGGAGTTTAAGTACGATCAGTCACTCAATAATTATGGATTGCCCGATGTGGCAATTGGGACAACCTCAATCACCAATACCGATTTGATCAGAAGGCGATGGCTTGATAATGATTTTTATGGTGTGACTTACTCAATCAATTATGAGAAGGATCGCTACAGTGGCGTTATAGGTGGCGCATCTAACAGATATATCGGAGATCATTTTGGAGAAGTAATTTGGGCACAGTTTACGTCAACGGCACCAAAGGATTTTAGGTATTATTTCAATAAGGGTGATAAACGTGATTTTAATATTTTCTGGAAGAGCAGCTATCAATTTAAGAAGCGGTTCAATGGTTACCTTGACTTGCAGTACAGAAAGGTGGATTATTCAACTAAAGGAATTGAGAATGACCTAAGTAATTTTGATCTGACAGCTGATTATGGGTTTTTCAATCCAAAAATTGGATTAACCTACGAGTTGGATGCCTTTAAACAATTATATGCCTCCTACAGTGTCGGTCAGCGGGAACCTGTGCGTGAGGATTTTATCAACGCACAAGTTGGGTCGAGACCAAAGTCTGAATTGCTGAACAACGTGGAGGCTGGACTGAGAATTAAAAAATCCCGCTATTATGTGAATCTGAATTACTACCTCATGAGCTACAAAGATCAGCTGGTATTAACAGGTGAAATAAATGATGTGGGCGCACCTATCCGGACCAATGTAGATAATAGCTTCAGAACCGGAATTGAAATAGAAGGTACTATAAGATTGAATTCAAAACTAACCTGGGGAGCTAATGCAACGTTAAGCGAAAACAAAATCAAGAACTTTACCGAAGTAGTTTATGATTACGGAGTTAATTACGATGAGTTTAATGAAATACAGAATCAATATAGTGAAACTGATATTTCTTTTTCTCCATCGCTGATTGTGGGCTCAAGTCTTAGCTATACAATTCATAAAAATATTGAGGCAACTCTATTGTCAAAATACGTGGGAGATCAGTTTCTTGACAACACATCAAATGAAAATAGAAGAATTGGTTCCTACTTTATTAATGATATAAGATTGAGCTTCAATCCAACTATTAAAGCCTTTAAGAATTTTGGCATTAGCTTGATGGTCAATAATATCTTGGGCGTGAAGTATGAATCCAATGGATATACTTACGGATATGTGGGGGGAGGTGAAGTGATTAGACAAAATTATTATTATCCACAGGCTGGAAGAAATTATTTAATGATGCTATCCATGAAGCTTTAGGCTGAGGGCGGTCATAGGCGAAGTTCGAAATAATACTACGGAACTATGCTTACCTTTGCTGTATGGCTACCTTGCTCATCCAATTTTTTAACTTAATAAAAGCACTTTTTCGCCTAGCCAGGTTTTGGAATTTGATAATTCTTGGATTGGCTCAGTATTGCGCGGCTTATTTTTTAATTAGCAATCAAACATTACAAGATTGGAGGCTATTTCTATTGGCTTTATCTACTATGATGATAGCTGCTGCTGGCTACATGATCAACGATTACTATGATATTAAAATTGATTTGATCAATAAACCAGAAAGAGTGGTAATTGGTAAAAGCATCACCAGGCGATATGCTCTTTTTTTTCATACTGCCCTTTCAGTTTCTGGAGTTGGCATAGGGTTGTTGTTAAGTTGGCAAATAGCGGTCATTAATTTTCTATCCGCTTTTCTGCTCTGGCTCTATTCAAATAATCTTAAGCGCCTACCCTTTATTGGCAATTTTAGTATCGGTCTGCTTACTGCGGCCTCAATTGCTGTGGTTAATCTGCTCTATCCTCCATTCAATTCTTACATTCTGGTGTACGCCCTTTTTGCTATGGTTATGACGCTGGTGAGAGAAATCATAAAGGATATGGAAGATTCGAAAGGAGACAACACATTTGGATGCAAAACGCTTCCTATAGTTTGGGGAATAAGAAAAACAAAAACATTGCTATACGCATTGCTATTGCTATTTTCGATTTTGGTTTTACTTGTGAATCAAAGTTACTTAGGTTTACCTATCTATTATTTTATTTTCTTTCTTTTCGCTCCATTAGGCTATTTACTAGCCAGATTGATAAGGGCAGATACCATTCGCGATTTTGCCAGATTAAGTTCACTTTGTAAATTGATACTGGTGCTCGGTATCGTAAGTATGGCCCTGGTATGAATTCAAAATTTAGACTTGCAATATTTGCTTCTGGTAGTGGTACCAATGCGGAACGTTTTTTTGAGTACTTCAAAGATCACGATCAAATTGAGGTATCTCTTTTGTTGAGCAACAATCCAAACGCCTATGTGTTGATACGGGCTGAAAAAGCTGGGGTTGAATCGAAGGTTTTTACCAAAGATGGACTTAGGGGTGGGGAAGTATTGAAGTGGCTTAAGTCAAACAAAATTACTCATGTTGTACTAGCCGGATTTCTTTGGCTGATTCCAGATAATCTATTGAAGGCATTTCCAAACAAGATTATCAATATTCATCCTGCTTTATTGCCAAAGTACGGAGGCAAAGGCATGTATGGGTCAAATATACATGAGGCAGTAAAGGCTGCTCATGAAAAAGAAACAGGCATTACCATTCACCTGGTGAATGAGCATTACGAGGAGGGGGCAATTGTATTTCAAACCAAAACTCCATTATTGAGAGCTGACACTCCGGATCAAATTGCAGAGAAGGTGCATAAACTGGAATACGAGTATTACCCAAAAGTGGTTGAAAGCTGGATCCTGAAAAAGTAATTATTTTAGTTGCGTGTGCGCTCTTATCGGATAAACTCCATTCCGAGTGAACCTACGTATATAATCAGGCCATCTTCAATAGTATGACTCAGATTAATAAGGTTACTCAATTGACATGTTTGGATGAATTATAAATTTTAAAATCAGCGCTGCGTTCAAATGACTTAAAAGCTGCTTTTACAAAATCGGGAGGTTGAGTTAATTTTCGCTTTACCAGGTCAAGAAAAGCTCCATCTATATTGATGATAGCAGCCAACGCGCCATCCTCTATGTGAAAATGATGCCTCAGACTCCATCGGGAATAGTCCTCACGAGCGGAATATATTTCCACATCCACAGTTATTTTATCCTCAAGCTTGATTTCTCTTCTGAAGATGGCTTCTTCTCTAAACAGAATTGGGCCCACCTTCAGCTCCTCCATTTTTTCAGTAGTAAGACCATTCTGGTTAAGAAACCTCATGCGAACCATGGCGCCATAATCGTAGTAAGCAGAATGTCGCAAGTGCCTGTTCTGATCAATGTCAGACCAGCGTATTTGGATAGGGACGATGAACTTGCTCAAGCTATTACGGAGTATTGATTTCATTGAATGGTTCCGTAGAGCTATCGGTCCAGCTCATGGGATATTTTTTATCGAGGAACTCCAGCGCGTCTTCCGTTAGAAACAAAGGTCGGAAAGTATCAATCATGACAGCCAATTCATGGGTTTCTTTTGCGCCAATACTTTTCTCAACTGTGCCCGGATGGGGTCCGTGAGGTAATCCCCCTGGATGAAGCGTGAAAGATCCCCTTTCAATTCCTTTACGACTCATGAAATTTCCCTCTGCATAGTAGAGTACTTCATCTGAGTCAATATTGCTATGGTTGTATGGAGCTGGTATTGCCTGGGGATGGTAATCGAAAAGTCGCGGTACAAAAGAACAAATCACAAAATTATGTGCCTGAAAAGTTTGATGTACAGGAGGTGGTTGATGAATGCGGCCCGTGATAGGTTCAAAGTCGTGAATTGAAAATGCATACGGCCACAAAAAACCATCC
>DATCZR010000384.1:0-14479 GCA_036525835.1 Cyclobacteriaceae bacterium | reverse complement strand
AACATTCTCATTTTCAGCTATTTTGGTGGCGGCATCCAATACATCATAAATATGATCCAGGTTATGGTATAACAGATTTTCAGGTAATTCTTCCGTCAGTTTTTTAATGATAAATGCCTCAGCTCCTAAATAATCAGTTTCCTTGGTTGTTGATGATTCAGGAATAGCCATCCTGTTATTTAGTTCTTTAAGTAAAGGATCTACCTGCAGCCAAATGAGGTCAATGTCATTCGCATCTTCCGCTTTTCTGATGGCGATTATGGCACTCTCATAATCTTTGCGCGCAACATAAATATGGGCCAGGTAAAAGTTTACTCCTTTTTCATTTTTGCTGCTCCTTTCAAGAAGTTCGTCCAGTAGTATCTTAGAATTTTTCTGATCTCCAAGAAGCCAATAGGCGATGGCTAGATACGCTACCATGGAAGGTTGCCGCACACTTGAAGATGCTAAACCAGTGAGTAAAATCTCTTTAGCTTCTTCATATTCACCCATGGTCACATAAATACGACCGAGATGATCAGAAAATCGAACTACTTGCGGAAACAGTTTCATGCCTTCCTTAAAAAGATTCTCGGCTTCAGCGTATTGTTGGTTCAGGTAAAGGTATATGCCTTGGTAATTGAAATAGGCGACACTATGAGGTTCAATAAGTTGGGCACGCTGAATCATGGCTTTAGCTTCCTCTAACCGTCCGGCCATATTTAACAGATAGCTGTATGTATAGATGATGGTTGCATTGTTGGGGCTCAGATTCAGGGCTGTCAAAAGCATTGTTTCTGAGGCTTCTAAGTTTTTGTTGATAAAAAATTCGACAAATGCCTTGGTTAAATAGTCATTTTCCGTTGGTCCGCGCGACCATGCTTCGTCCAGGTTTTTATTAATAGCAATCAGTGCTTCCGTTGGCGATAAATCTCCATTCCACGACATGCGAGCAGAGTAGGAGCTGGCCAGATAGGAGTAGGCCAATTTAAAGTCTGGGTCCTTTTCAAGTGCTTTTTTGAAATACTCAGAGGCAGTTTTGTAGCCTTCTACATTCCATTGGTTAAAGGAGTACTTGCCTTTTAAGAAAAGATCATAGGCCTCCAGGTTTTGTGTCGGCTTTTCCTTCGCAGTTTTGATTTCACCTGGGCTGATTGATGACTTAAGTTGTGCGGCTACCACCTCTGCCACCTTATCTTGAAGGCTGAAAATATCATCCATGTCTTCGATGAAAACCTTTGACCATATGGGGTCGTCCTTTTCTCCGTCAATCAACTTGATATTGATGCGTACTTTATTATTGTGTGCCTGAGCGCTTCCCTCCAATATGAATTTCACGCCCAACTCCTTCGCTATCTCGGGTGCAGATTTATCTGTTTTTTTATATCGCATCACCGAGGTTCTTGAGATCACCCTAAGGTCTCTGATACTAGCCAGTTGCATAAGAATATTCTCTGTAATGCCATCAGCGAAATATTCCTGTGCACTATCCTGAGACAGGTTAACGAAAGGCAGCACGGCTATCGAATTTTCTTCTGCAGAAGCACTGGCTGCCGCCACAGGTTCCATGCCGCTTCTCAGGTAAGCACTATCTTCATCAGCAGCAGGAATAGCTCCATAGCCAATGCGGTCAGGAAACTGAATTCCGTTGATAATCTCTTTTAACGCGTTGGCGACTTTATTGATCTGATCACGGTAGCTAAGCCGGCCCGTATTATCCTCTCGTCTGTCGTCAGGCCTCAGGGCTCTGTTTACTCCTGGCGATCTAAAGGTAAATTCAACAAATCTAAATTTTGATTTCAATTCATCTTCCAGCAGCTTAATGTCATTCGGTTCTAGCTTATGAATGGTAACGGGTAGGATGCGGCTGGCCACGTTGCCATTTCCCAGCCTAATATCCCTTCCAATGCTATCCGAAAGGGCTATTTTATTGAACATACAAAACTCACTGCGCCAGGCATAGCTATTAGGATCACAATAAGTTTGGGATATTATGGGAATGAAAATCAGTGACTTTAGCTTGTTTTCCAGACTCTGTTCTACGTCATGGTTTTCAAGCAGCCCATCGTAGGGATTTTCATCAAAATAAATGGAAATATTCTCCTTAAACGTGGCATCAAGTTCTTCGCGCAGGGCTTGCACAAATTTGGTTACCCATTGATCAGACCGATTGTCTTTGTGACGGTAAGAAATAAAAATATCGTATTGAAAATCGGAAATAATAGAGGGCATATGCCAAATATACTAAAAGGTGCTAATGCGTGTGATTATTTTTGTTACAGTATGGGCGTAGGTTGATGGGTAGACCTTCATCTTTGCAGCCATTCCAGTGCTTTGCTCATTTTAGTGAAATATTTGATGCTCATCACATCGCTTTCATCTATTATGTCCTCCATGTTTTCGAATTTTGAAAATATCATCTCTTTGACTACAATGGCGTATTTCTCTACGCCTTTGTCCATAATCATCGGAATGTACTCATAATTGATCCATCTTTGAAGGTTTTCATTCTCTCGGAATGGATAGTTCTTCACGTCAACGGCTACTTTTTTGAGTTTATACACCCTAACGTAATCCAGTATTTTGGTGATTTCCTTCTTTACTCCCTCTTCTTTCAGTTTCGATGACTCCTCTAGCCAGATGGCAATTAGGGTTTGATCTTCTTTATTGATGTCAACCGTTGAATATTGACTTTCATATATTCTCATATAGGCAATTTGCTCAATTTTAAGATCAAAACAAGCGGTTTCCTGCCCTATGGCAATTAAATTGTTATGAATGGATTAAGCTATACTTTTGAAGAAGACTCGATTTCACCAATTAAAATTCTTGGCCGCTTTCATTAACTTTTCTTGTGGCTTACCTAATATTATTGGCATTGATTTTGTCGTATTTGGTCTTTTAATATCCTGTAATTTTGGTCAATTTTGATTGAGAAAATCACCCAAAATCTAAAACCCACGATCATGAAAAGCATACATTTTATATTAGTGCTGTTCAGCTTATTTTTTGTGTTACCCACGTTTGCCCAAGACAAAACCGTGGGCCGCCCAACCGATATCGGAGAAAGTGAATTTGACAATTTTAAAAATAGTGCATTTAATGTGATGGAGGAATCAGCTAAACTCAAGCGAGACTTAACCCATGTCGATGACGAAATTAAATCCTATGGTGGCATACTATCGGAGGTAGCCACAGATAAACTAAAAGGGCACTATCAGGCACTTACAGGAATAAAGAAAGAAACCGAAGCAGTCAACTCAAATATTGCTCAGCTTGATGACAAGGGCAAAGACATGGTAGCCAATGCAGGTAAGGTGACCCCTAAAATGAAATCAATCAAAGCAACGGCCAATACCAAAAAATCGGTAGAGGGATTGGATGTAGCTAAAGGTAATATGAAGGCCATTGCCGATATGCTACAAAATGACACTAAACTTATAGCCGAAGAGTTGAAATCCAGAGGTGAGCCTATAGAGTAATTTTTAATTCAATTTATTATCATTGACTAAAGGTGACGAGAAATTTTCTTACCTATTTATTAACCGTCTGTTTTGTCAGTTCAACTCTTGCCCAAGAAGATCTTCTGGGGAAATGGGGAAAAAAGCTGACAAAAAAAATAACGGATAAAGGCAGTGATCAGGTTGCCAGTCTAGATTCTGTTGATTTTCAGTTTGCCATTTCACTTAATCAAAATGCTGGTTTTTTTGACGTGGAACAAAAGGGGGAAACTACATCCACATTGCTTTATGGTCTAAAATCAGAAGAGGATAAAACGGAGTTGGAGCTGGCACGAGACAACCTGGAGACAGGTGTCAACCTTTTTCAGATTAATCGCTACAAGCTCGCAGAGCTTGCCGTGCTGGAAACAAAAGCAACACTGGAACAAAGTGGACTCACTGGCGAGCTGCTCTATTTGCGTACAGTTTCAAACTTGGGGCTTATCCACCTGGTGCAGGGGAAGACGCTAGCCGCAGAGTCTTTGATTAAAGAATCGTTGGAGGATAGTGAAAAAAGACTTGGTAAAAACAGTGCCGCATACATTGTCAATCTTAATAACTATGCAAAGCTTCATCAGTCATTGGGTAAATATAATGAAGCGGAGAAAGAGTTTGAGGAAGCATTGAACCTGGCACAGTCCTTTTTTGGAGATGGTATGCAGCGAGCTATTATGCTCAACAATAAGGCGATGTTGCTCCATGTGATGGGGAGATACGATGAATCATTTAGCTTGATGGACCAGGCCATGAAATCATCAGAGGTAGCCCCCAAGAAAGTGCTACAAGGAAAGAATTCTTTTGACAATCGAAAGTTCAGAGCCAACCTGGCTACTATGTATCAATTGTCAGGAAAATTTGAAGAAGCGGAGAGAGAGTTTTTAGCCATTAAGAAAATATTTGAAAACAGGGCGCAGTCGAAGAATATTGAATACGCAGGTTTGCTCAATCAGTTGGGTATCCTTTACATTCAAATGGGGAAGAATGACCAGGTGCGAGACCTGCTGGTGCAGTCGGGAGAGATTTATCGGAAGCGATTCGGTGATCAAAATGTTTACTTCGCTAAAGTTCTGAATGATCTGGGTAATTTTTACCGGCAAACAGCAAATTATGAGGGCGCTGAAAAACAGTTGTTGCGTGCCTATGCAGTGAGGAAAGAAATATTGGAACCCTCACATCCTGATTACATCCACACCCAGGAAGATCTCGCTATTCTTTATTGGAAGACAGGACGTAGTGCAGAAGCATATGCCATGTATAAGGAGGTAATGGATAAGACCATCGATTTTATTAATCGATATTTTCCTCCTATGAGTGAAGCGGAGAAAACCAAATTTTGGGATATTACTGCTCCTCGCTTCCAAAGGTTCTTTAATTTCTCTTTAGATAATCAGACTTTGGTAAATGGAGTCGTTAATGATTTTTATAATTATCACATTGCCACCAAAGCATTGCTGATCAACAGCACAAGCAAAGTAAAGAAAGCTATTCTCAATAGCAGTGATGTCGTTCTAAAACGCGATTATGTTAACTGGTTGGATATGAAGGAGCAGTTGGCTCAGATGTACGGTTTCTCAAAGGAGAAATTGGCTGAACAAAATATAGACCTCGCGGATTTGGAGCGAAAAGTGAATGCTATTGAAAGATCACTATCAGAAAGATCATCCATATTTACTTCTGGCTATTCTACTCAAATCGTTACCTATGATAAACTCGTAGACTTATTAGACGAATCAGAAGCCATTGTGGACATTGTAAGGGTGAGGGAGTTTGATCAGGACTTTAAAGATCAGGTGAAGTACATTGTCTTTGTGCTCAAAAAGGGAAGTGGTATTCGAATGGTGACGCTCGATAACGGCAATCTGTTAGAGACGCGTTATGGTAAATACTATCGCACTGCGATCAAACAAAAGCTGGCGGATGAGTATTCCTATGAACAATTCTGGAGTAGAATTGATCCCGTACTTTCAGGAGTCAAAAGAATTTATCTATCCCCAGACGGAGTGTACAATCAATTGAATGTGAGCACGCTTAAAAGCGCAACTGGGGAGTATAATATTACTAAGTATGAATTGGCCATACTGGGAAATGCAAAAGACCTCACTGAAATCAAATCGCGGAAATCCAATACTTCGAAATTGAATGCGTTTTTGTTGGGATTCCCTGATTATGCAACTGATGCAGTATCGCCATTACCAGGCACGAAGGTGGAGCTTGAAAATATCACTAAAATATTGAAAGCGGCAAAGTATGAGGTTACTGTTAAGACGCAGAAGGAAGCCAATGAAAAGAATATGAAGTCACTCAAAGCACCGATGCTACTTCATATTGCCACACACGGTTATTTCCTTGAGGATGTAACAGGGTCTAAAGGCTCTGTTTATGGTGTGAACGCAGAGAATGCTTCCAACAATCCATTGCTGCGCAGCGGATTGATTTTAGCGGATGCGAGGGGCGCCATAAAAAGCAAAGGGGAGGTTGATATATCTGATCAGGAAAACGGAATATTGACCGCCTATGAAGCGATGAACCTCGATCTGGAAGGGACTAACCTGGTTGTCATGAGTGCCTGTGAAACAGGATTAGGTGATGTGAAATCAGGTGAAGGAGTTTATGGATTGCAACGTTCCTTTTTAGTGGCAGGCGCAGAAGCCATGATCATGAGTTTGTGGAAAGTAGATGATGAAACGACTCAATTATTAATGTCCAGTTTTTATAGCAACTGGATCAAAAGTAGGGATAAGCAAAAGGCTTTTAAGCAGGCCCAGGTTCAATTGATGGCCAAATACAAAGAGCCCTACTATTGGGGTGCCTTTGTCATGATTGGTTTATAATTAAAAAGGCTACCCGCATAGACGCAAGGTATGCTCGGTTTGTGAAGGAAAATATATACTAATTGGCTATTTCGATTTTAACTTTCTTATTCTTGAGCTTTTCATTTTTAATGCCAGCTAAAACCTTGTTGACTAGCGATCTTTTAATGGCGACATAAGAACTAAAATCAAGGGTCGTTATGTTTCCAATATCATTGGCTGTTAATCCCCCTTTTTTGGTAAGTAGCCCAACAATATCACCCTTACTTATTTTGTCTTTCTTGCCTGCACTGACGTAAAGACAGACATAAACTGGTGGGGGAGGAAGGCGTAGTTTATATGCAACCTTTAGTTCTTCCACAGATTGATCAATGTAATCCGGTAAACTTTCATCATCAGCCAGTACCAGGTATGCCTGTCCTTCTGCATGCATGCGAGCCGTGCGCCCATTTCGATGGATGAAAGACTCTTCTTTGGGAGGTAATTGATAATGAACAATATGTTTTATTTCAGGAATATCTAATCCACGTGAAGCCAGGTCAGTGGCGATGAGGATGTTGTGGGCACCTGCTCTGAATTTGATGAGGTTCTTTTCACGATCAATTTGTTCCATGGCACCATGCAGCATACCATGTTCAAGCTGGTGCTTATGCAACAACCCACTTATTCTTTCAACGGCTTCCCGGTGATTGCAAAATACCAAACACACCTCCTGATTGAACCCTGCCGCCAACTTCATTAATGTCTCAACCTTTTCAGTACTTTTGGTGTGGACCATCAACAGTTTCAGCTTTGAGTTTTGTGATTCATCTTTTAGAAAGCTAAAGGTGTCCGGTTGGGTAAAAGGCATGAAATCTGGCCAATGATTGAGCCTGGTTGCCGAAGTAAGCATGTGATTTTGCTTACCGCTTAAGGCTTTAAAAATGATGATGAGTTGATCGTGGAAACCCATTTGCAACGATTTATCAAACTCATCCAGCACCACCATTTTTACTGACTTGGCACTAAACGATTTTCTTAAAATATGATCAGCCAGTCTTCCGGGTGTGCCTATAATAACAGCTGGTGCTTCACTTAAACTATTTTGCTCCACCTTTACTGAGTGGCCACCATAACAGCAACTTACCTTAAAAGACGTCTTCATGGACCGAAATACTTGCTCAATCTGTATGGATAGTTCTCTTGACGGGGCAATAATCAGTGCTTGTACACCTTTTATGTCTTTCTTGAGTTGCTCAATAAGAGGAATTAGGAAAGCGAGTGTCTTGCCTGAACCCGTAGGCGCCAGGAGCATCAAATTTTTTGTTTTAGAGGCTTTGTCTATCACCGTCAATTGCATCTCGTTGAATTTCTCTATGGACAAATTCTTTAAGAATTGCGCATTTTGGGGCGTGAGTGTGTCTGGCATGAAGCAAAGGTAATCTATTGCCGTTGCATGACGCTATCGTGCATGCCGACCGCTGGGCGGGAGCAACAGCGCTTGCTGGCCGCAGGCTGGAAGAATCTCATACAAGATTGATTTAAGAAAAGGACTCTTCGCCTGCGCTCAGCGTGACGTAGGTCTGTGGTTAAGACCCATAACTCTAAGAATTCCTAAGCGCCTCAGCGCCTTTGCGGTTAAGCGCACTTAGGCAATAAACGATTTATTGATCTCTTGAATCGTTCTTGGTCCAGCCTGTCCCATCACCATCTCTAACTCATCTCTTAATATTTGCAACACAGCCTCTACGCCTTCCTGGCCAAAAGAGGCAAGTCCCCAGATGTAGGGGCGGCCAATGCAAATGGCATCAGCTCCCAATGCCAATGCTTTGAAAATATCTGTACCTCTGCGGAAACCGCCATCAATCAATACAGGGATTCTTTTGTTTACCACCTTCACCATCTCAGGCAACGCCTCTAAAGTGCCCCGGCCAGTCTCACTGGCGCGACCTCCGTGGTTTGAAACAATGATGCCATCCACACCATGATCAAGGCACAGCTGAGCATCCTCAGCAGTTTCTATTCCTTTGACTACCAGTTTCATTTTGGTAGTGGCTTTGAGTTTGTCCACATAATCCCAGGTGAGTTTGTCCTCAAAATTTATTCCGGGTATGTTAGGAACCATGGGCTTGTGTTCAAATCTATTTTCTGTGTGGCAGGTGGCACAATTTCTATCGTCCAATTTGATGGCGCGTTCCAAGGTAATTCGATTGCTGCCTGCGGCCAGGTCCACGGTAAAGACCATAACTTCGCTTCCCACATCTTCAGCCCGTTTGATGATATCTTTTGTGGCGTTCCAGTCGGTGAGGGCATAGAGCTGGTACCAAACCGGTTCGCCTCTTTCCTTCGTTACCTCTTCCACAGAAGTTGTCGTTACGGTAGACAAAATTTGAAGATGGTCTTTGGCTTTGGCAGCTCGGGCTGTGGCGGATTCGCCATCTGGATGGAAAGCTTTCTGACTGCTGACTGGACAAAGCACGATTGGACTTGACCATTTTTTACCAAAGAGCGTAGCAGACATATCGACCTGCGTTGGATCAATTAATCTTCTCATTTTGAGTTTTACCTTATCGAAAGCATCGCGATTGGCCTGAATGGTTCGATCACTGTCAACACCGGTGGCCAAATAACCATAGTGAGCGCTGGGAAGCTTGTGCTGTGCCAGTTTTTCAAAATCGAAAACATCCAGTGCGTCACCCGCATTTTGAATGCCATCGAAAATCTTTTCTGCCAGTTGCTCTTTTTCTTTAGTAGAAGTGCAGGAGATATAACCGAGTAGGGGGCTGGCTAAAATAAATTTCAAAAGAAGTCTGCGGTGTTCTTGATGAAGGTTAGTGTTCATTTAGAATGAAGGGTTAGTCTTAGCGGGTTAAGGTACGGTTTAAAAATATTAAATCAATCGCTTACCCTGCCTACCTTCAGGCAGGTTGAAAGTTAAAATCTTATTAGCAAAAAAAGCAACCCCCATAATGAGAGTTGCTCTTACAGTTAGTCTCGAAGCAATTTATTTTGTCTGTCCGTATTTCTTAGAATACCGCTCATAGAGCTCTTGCTGATTACCCGGTAAGGTCACCAGTTTGCCGCTGATAAATGCATGAGACAACACGTTGGTTCTATAATCCAGGGCATCGCCAGCGGATACAAACAAGGTAGCATCTTTGCCTACTTCCAGTGTGCCCACCCGTTTGTCAACTCCCAGTGCTTTTGCTGTATTGGAAGTAATTGTTTTTAATGCCTCTTCTTTATCCATGCCATAGGCTACGGCAGTACCTGCATAGAATCCCAGGTTTCTTGATCCATGGAGGGCATCATTATTATACAATGAAACCATTACTCCGGCTTGTGTCATGAGGTGTGGCAATTTGTAAGGAAGGTCCACATCGTCATCCGGGCGATTGGGTAAATTGTGTGTTGCGGGTAAAATAACAGGTATGCTATTTTCCTTCAGGAAGTCGGCCACCATCAATGCGTAAGCACCGCTGATCAAAGTAATATTTTTTACACCACTGCGCTGCGCAGTACGGATAGAAGAAACGATTTCCTTGGGATTGTCCGCATGAATAACCAGCGTCTTGGAACCATTAAACAAGCCTTGCATGGCGTCCATTTTAAGGTTAACTACTTTGGAAGCTTGTTGCCCATAAGCAGCGGCATCCATAAAGAAATGCTCCAGCGTGGCTACTTGCTTGTCATAGTCCTTGTTGGCTGATTCGCTGAGTGAAAAGGTGCTGAAGTCGAACTGACGCCTGCTGATGTTGGGCCAATTCATATGAATGGCAATGTCGGCTGTGTGAAGCGCGTCTTCCCAGTTCCAGCCTTCCATTTCCATAAGCGCAGATGATCCTGGTATGATGCCTCTTCTTGGCGTTGTTTCTGCCAAAAGCACTCCATTGAATCTGAATGTAGGAGGGTATTCTGAATCTGCATTGTAGGAAATCGCCGCTCTTACATTCGGGTTATAATCCCCCTCTTCATCAGAATCGCTCATCGCACGCACGGCACTGACTTCTTCAAGTCCAACTTGAGAGTTGGGTAGAATAAATCCGGGGTATACATGCTTACCAGAAATATTTATGACGTCATAACCTGTAAAATCCATTTTGGCTGTGGCAGCATTCAGCACATTGGTAATCTTTCCCTTGTCGAAAGTGATCAGCGCATTTTCAATGACCTGGCCATCGCCAATGTGAGCTGTACCACCCGTCAATGCGATTGGCTTTGACTGTGGGGGAGCAGGAACCGGCTTTTGTGCCATTGCCATACTTACACTGAGCAAGGCGGCTAAAATTATATTGATTGTCTTTTTCATAATTATCACTTTAAAAATATTAGTCCTCAATCACCGTTTCAAATCCCAGAATGTCATCGCAATGAAACTGAAGTTGGCTTCGCCCTTCACCGCGTTGTGTTGGCATGCCAGACTTCTTGGCGTTCTTCAACTTTTGAATCAGTCGGGCTCTATCTGCAGCCAGGTCCTTGTTGTTTTGTGCATCTTTTTCAATATCAAAATAGACCTTACCATCGATGATGGTCTTTTCCGGCTTAGCATACACAGATAGGGGGTGGTTGTTCCACAATACCACATCTGCAGATTTTCCTGTTTTGATACTTCCCATGGTATTATCCAGGTGCAACATCTTGGCTGGGTTGAGCGTAACCATCTTTAATGCATCTTCTTCAGAAATGCCCCCATACTTTACGGACTTGGCAGCCTCCTGATTCAATCTGCGTCCCATTTCGGCATCGTCAGAATTGATGGCGGTGACAACACCTGCGCGATGCATGATTGCCGCGTTGTAGGGAATGGCATAACGAACCTCCCATTTGTAGTTCCACCAATCGGAGAACGAAGAAGCCGCCACGCCATGCTTGGCCATTTTATCAGCCACTTTATATCCCTCTAAGATGTGTGTAAAAGTATTGACACGAAAGTCAAACCGTTCAGCTACTTTCATGAGCATGTTGATTTCTGACTGTACGTAAGAGTGACAGGAGATGAATCTTTTTTTATTTAGAATTTCCAGCATGGTTTCATCTACCAGGTCTCTGCGGGGTTTTAGGGCATTCGGTTTTTCTTTCGCGGAAAGGCTGTTGTATGCATTCCATTTTTTCTCATACTCACGGGCATTGGTGAAGGCGTCCACATACACTTGCTCTACGCCCATGCGTGTTTGAGGAAATCTGATTGAGCTTGGGTTACTGCTGCGTTTCACATTTTCACCCAGGGCAAACTTGATGAAACCATCAGCGCCCTGAATTTTCATATTTTCCGGAGATTCTCCCCAGCGCAATTTCACCAGGGCAGATTGTCCGCCAATCGGGTTGGCCGATCCATGCAAAATTTGAACGGCCACCACACCACCTGCCAGGGCGCGATAAACATTAATGGCTTCTGCGTTTATCACATCTCCAATGCGGACCATACCGGAATTGGTTGCCACATCATTGATTGCCGCAGCTCCAATGTGAGAGTGCTCGTCAATGATTCCTGCGGTCAGGTGTTTGCCTGTGGCGTCCACTACTTTGGCGCTGGCATCAGACAGATTTTTTCCGATCTTGGCAATTTTACCATCTTTTAACAGCACGTCCGTGTTTTGCAGAATGCCGTCAGTTTCATTGGTCCAAACGGTCGCGTTTTTGATCAGAATAGTTTCAGTGGTTGGAAGAGCAGGATAGCCATGTGCGCCAAAAGGATAAATTACTTTGCCGAGCTCCTCTTTGCTGTCATTGCCACCATTTCTTTTTGCGGCATCTTTAGCGTCTCCGGTTCGTGTGCTGGTCCATGTAACCCAGGTTCCATCCACCAACTGACCTTTTCCTTTCCAGCCTGTGCCTTCGCTCCAGCCCGATAATCGGATGCTTCCTTTGCTTTGTTTTTCTGGTTTGAAGCTAAGTGTGATCAAGTCGTTACCGAAAGTAGCGCTAACGTCCATCGTCAATGTATCCACCTTAATCTTTGCTTTGTTGTTTCCGGCCTCACCTGTTACTTCCAGGTTGTAGGTTTGTCCGTTGATGGTAAGATTATAGGTTCCACTATAATCTTTTGCATCCAGGTCCTTGAAGCCATAAGGTTCACCCTGCACCCAGTTTTGATAGATGACAGACTTATCATCAAACAACTTTCCAGATGTGATAATGAAGTTGGCTAGCATTCCCTTTTTGAGGGCTCCAACCTGACTGTCGGCATTAAGCAATTGAGCTGGAGTAGTAGTCAAGGCTTTCAAAGCACCCGCCTCGGTAAGGCCATTGGCTATTGCTTTTCTGATGTGGGGAATAAAATCAGCCGTTTTCTTAAGGCCAGCGGCTGTGATGGTAAATGGAATTCCATTTTTTTCCAATGTGGCCAGGTTGGCAGGAGCCAGTTCCCAGTGTTTCATATCTTCCAATGAAACTTTTTCCGCGTCAAATGGGTCTTCCACATCGTACGCTTCCGGATAATTAACCGGAACGATCAGTGACGCACGGGTGGCTTTTATTTCGTTGATTCTCTTGTATTCGTCTCCACCACCTTTGATAATGTATTGCACACCAAATTCATCACCGAGTTTATCGGCCCTCAGCACGTTCATCCAGTTATTGGCGGTGAAAATTTGTGGTAGCCTTTGGTTTTGAATCCAGGCTTCTAATGAAATATCTGCAAAAGGTCTCGGGTTTTGACTTCCGAACCACTCGGCATCCATGTAGGTTTGTCTAAGCAGCGCAATATATCCCATCAAGGAAACGGGAAAGGTTTGTGTGGAAGATCCTTTTTCGAAGGAATAGTTTGCAGATGCCTTTTGTTTAACGACAGCGGTGTTGTCGTTCTTTTCATTGAGTGTTACCAGCGCACCTGTTCCTCTCGCCAGTCCATCCGCTTTGGAAGTAAGCACTGTGCCGAAGCCGGATTTCCTTAGTTCATCAGCATCTTTGGTATTGATGGTAAATTCTTCGCTTGCATTGTAGTGCGACCGGATGGCCTCATTGGCATTGTAGGCGCCTTTGGTTTTGGATTGGGTTTGTTCGGCTCCACCAAAGCTCCGTCCGCGCGATCTTTCTGCTTCCGGAATGCCATAGGTGGATTGCATATCAATAAGGGAAGGGTAGATGTACTTCCCTTTCAGGTCTATGACGGCATAGCCTTTGGGTACCACCAGGTTGGCGCCTACCTGTTCAACCTTATCTCCTTTGATCAGGAGGGTAGCATTTTGGATGGTGGTTTGCGGATCCACTACAACAGTGGCATTGGTAAAGGCATATTGCCCGGCCCGAATGTCTTTGACATCATTTCGGGGGAAGGTTTCCTGCGCCCAGGAGTTTCCCGAAAGAAGCAAAGCAAATAAGAAAATGATTTTTCCGTACTTCATTGGTTAGTTTATTGGTTAATAATCTGATTTGCCTGTTAAAATTTGATATCTAAACTAGGTAAATATTTAGAGAGGATGTATTGAATTATGGATGTGCGGTTAATAGTGGGTTTGGCCAATTTTAAAGGCAAAAAGTCAATGTCGTTGAGCAACGGTGATAGTTATTATTGAGTTAGATCTACTCCTGCCTGGCGTAACCGTCTCGTAAAATTAGGTGTTGCTGAAAGATCAAAGGGAAGATTGCTATGCGAGAATAAATAGAGGTATGAAGATCAGGCATTTTAGCTTTCCCTCAGGACTCTTATCCACATGGTGGGTGTCGAGCAATCCGTCATGTGGATTCTTATCGAAATAGATGGTGAGTGATTCTTTTAGCGTACCTCTCAGTTCTTTTTCCAGGCTCTCTACAAAATTGGTTGGGCATGATAATGACACTATTTCATTACTGACATTATCTTATTCCTGATCTCTTCCCGGCCTGAACCTCTTTGACTCATTTCGGGGGAAAGTCTCCTGTGCCCAGGAGGTTCCTGAAAGAAGCAAAGCAAAAAATAACACGATTTTTCCGTACTTCATTGTTTAATTTATTGGTTAATAATCAATAATTGATTTCCTGAAAATAGGGCTACAAAGTATGTAATTATTGAGGAGGAAATAGGGATTACTGGATGTGCGGTCAATTAGGTATTTCGGTTTAAAATTCAGGCCTAGTGGACAGGCCAACTTATTCTAAGGGTGGTTTTTGGGAAAATTGCTGATTAATTCAAACCCCTTGTTTGACACAATAAGAAGCACTTTCTTTAAATTAAATATAATAGGGGCCAGACCCTCAGCTTTACCGGGGGAAACAATACCCTGAAATGTATTA
>DATCZR010000383.1:0-3624 GCA_036525835.1 Cyclobacteriaceae bacterium | reverse complement strand
CCATCAATTTTGAAGGAAGGCGGAAGACCGGCAGTAATAAATACATCTGATGCTTTTTTACTGAGCATCAATTGCAGCAGATCAAATACAAATTTTTCTGCCTGATTTTGTTCCATGGATTACCCCTAAGATCTCTCTGTTTTTCGGTCAGAATTAAGTAAAATACTATCCGGGAAAGTTTTCTTTGCTCACGGCCTTAGTCCGAGCCTCAGCATTTGTAATAACATTACGTTTAACCAGTTCCATTAAATTCTGATCCAGTGTTTGCATACCTGCGCCTTGGCTGGTTTGAATTGTTGAATACATTTGCGCTACCTTTGCTTCCCGTATCAGATTACGAATTGCTGGGGTACCAATCATAATTTCATGAGCAGCTACCCGACCGGCGCCATCTTTTGTTTTGCATAGTGTTTGTGAAATTACTGCGCGCAATGATTCTGATAACATTGCACGCATCATTTCCTTCTCATCTGCTGGAAATACGTCGATAATTCGGTCAATTGTTTTAGCAGCGGAGCTTGTATGAAGCGTACCAAATACTAAGTGGCCTGTTTCTGCCGCAGTCATGGCAAGACGAATAGTTTCTAAATCACGCATTTCACCAACAAGAATAATGTCAGGATCTTCACGTAAAGCTGAACGTAATGCATTACTAAAACTCAGCGTATCGCGCCCAACTTCTCTCTGGTTAATAAGACTATTTTTACTCTCATGCACAAATTCAATTGGATCTTCAAGGGTCAAAATATGACCGTGTTCTTTCTCATTAATATCATTAATCATTGCTGCCAAGGTAGTAGATTTCCCTGAGCCGGTAGGTCCGGTCACCAATACCACGCCTCGCGGTTGTTGTGCAATTTCAGCAAAAATCTTTGGTGCCTTAAGATCCTCTAAGGTCAGAACGGTTGAAGGAATCGTTCTCAATACTGACGCCGCACCACGTTGGGTGTTGAAAGCATTTACCCTGAAACGTGCAAGATTTGGAACCTCAAAGGAAAAATCACACTCTAGATCCTCTTCATATGACTTTCGTTGGCCATCATTCATGATGTCGTACACCATTTCGTGGACATCTTTATGTTCCATAGCAGGTAGATTTATTTTCCTTATTTCGCCATGAACACGAATCATTGGAGACATTCCAGCGGATAAATGTAAATCCGAAGCCTTGTTCTTGACCGCGAAGGATAGTAGTTCTACTATGTTCATAATGTTGTTCCGGTATTGTCCTTAAGTTTGTATACGGCCATAATCTCTCAAAAATTAAGTGGATCAAGATATTTATACAGAGAACCGGATAACATATTGAAGAAACATGATTGTGTAAGGGTGAATTAAGAAGGCAAATTAGGCCTACAGATTATGATGATAAATATAGACTCTGCCCTACAATCTGTCAAAGATCGTATAGCTACTGCTGCAATAAACGCCAGTCGTGAGCCAAATGAAATCATGCTTTTGGCTGCAAGCAAAACTAACCCTGCCGAGCAAATAAAAAAAGCATGGCTTGCGGGACAAACGGTTTTCGGCGAAAACTACCTTCAAGAAGCGTTAGAAAAGATGCGGGCCCTTTCTGATTTACCCATTGAATGGCATTTCATAGGCCCCATTCAGAGCAATAAGACAAAACGTATAGCTGAGAACTTTGCCTGGGTTCACAGTGTGGATAGAAAGAAAATTGCCGACCGCTTGTCGCGAGATAGACCTGAAACTCTCCCCCCACTTCAAGTCTGCCTACAAGTAAATGTGAGCGGGGAAGTCACAAAAAGCGGTGTATCACCTGAACTTGCATCAGATTTGGCAGCTTATGTGTCCGGGTTGCCTCGTATGAAATTACGCGGATTAATGGCTGTCCCCGAGCTTACTACAGCCACAGCTCTACAACGCAGCCAGTTTCATATGCTTCGGGTAATTTATGATCAACTCAAACAGGACGGATTTGATCTTGATACACTCTCAATGGGTATGTCAGAGGACATGGATATCGCAATTGCTGAAGGTGCGACCATAGTACGAATCGGCACTTCTATTTTCGGGCCAAGGCGCTATCCAATACCAGAAGAGCTTACTGTCACTCGTACTATTCGTTAAGAATAAGGTATTTATCCCTCAACTGCTCTTTAGTTTCTATGATATCTGGATTAACAACAATACAATCTACCGGGCACACTTCGACACATTGTGTTGTTTCATAATGCCCCACGCATTCAGTACATAATCCAGGATCTATTATATAGATTTCTTCGCCTTGTGAAATAGCGCTATTAGGGCATTCTGGCTCACACACATCACAATTAATACATTCATCAGTAATCATTAACGCCATATAAACCTCTATGAAATCACTTCTTAGCTTTTATGCGAAGTTGCGTTGCAACCAAAGGATGCACAAATTGGTCTGCATTACCACCAAGTAAAGCAATTTCGCGCACAATAGTTGCAGAGATAAACATGTATTGCTCAGATGGTGTCATAAAGACGGTTTCAACATCTGGATACATACTACGGTTCATCCCTGCCATCTGAAACTCATATTCAAAGTCAGATACTGCGCGTAGTCCGCGCAGTATCACCCTGGCATTTTGCTGTTGTGAAAATTCCATCAATAATCCGGAAAATATCATTACCTCAACATTGTGACAATCCATTAATACTTCACTCGCCATTTTCGCACGCTCATCCAAGGTAAAAAATGGCTTTTTTCCGCTACTTGGCGCTATTGCAACTACCACTTGATCAAATAAATTTGCGGCACGCCGAACCAAATCTTCATGACCGCGAGTAATAGGATCAAAAGTGCCGGGATAGATTACTTTATCGGTTTTTCTCATATTTTAGTAATTGAAAATGTACTTTACCTGCCTGACTAGCACGCCAAACTACCCAGTTTTTATCTGGCTCAGGACAGTTGACATCCTCTAAATATATCAGACCATCTTGAGTAAGATGCGAAGGTAGTATTTTTAATAATTTAGGTAATAATCCTAATTGATAGGGTGGGTCAAGAAAAATAACATCAAATAGCTGCCTGTCAGATATGATAAATTTTAGCGCATCTATCATCAGTAATTCTATTTTATCAGCTCCCAGTTTTTGCAGGCTAGCCTGTAAGGCACTATATACCTTACGATTAGATTCCACCATCACTACATTCTCGGATCCTCGGGATGCAGCCTCAAAACCCATCACTCCACTACCGGCAAATAAATCTAAGCAAATTCTTCCACTCATATCCTGCCCCAACCAGTTAAAAACTGTCTCACGAACCCGATTCGGTGTCGGTCGTAAAGTGGCATTACCTGGAAACGAAATTACACGGCCACGCCATTTGCCACCAATTACACGAACTTTATTTTGAACTAAGGACACAGTAAGAAATTTAGGAGAGCATACTTACAGATTTATTATATTGTAAAAAATTTCTACTCCTTTTGCGTGGCCCCCACCACAACTGTCACCATTCCTTCCGGGAGGATACGTCTCTGAAATGCCTCTTTGATCTGTGCTACTGTAACATTGTCTACACCACTCACATAGTCATCTAGGTAAGTGAGTGGAAGATTATAAAACCCAATTATGGCAAGATATTCCATTATTTTTTTATTGCTGTCTATACGTAATGGA
>DATCZR010000382.1:0-7343 GCA_036525835.1 Cyclobacteriaceae bacterium | reverse complement strand
CCACCCGATTGAATGTTTTTAACAAGCTCACCATTGCCTTTCTAAAAAGGTTGTGATCATCGACAATACATACGTTGATTTTGCTCATAAAGCGAGGGGTAACTTTACACTAACCACAATGCCGGAAGGATTGATTTTGTTAAAGGATAACTCCCCGCCCAGCAAATCTACTCTATTGTCCATATTGTAAAGGCCCAAACCGTGTCTTCCTGCAATCCGATTATTGATGGTAGAAAAATTAAACCAAGACCATCGTCACCTACAAGCAAAGTTAGACTTTGATTATCCAACGGATAGTAAACATCGATTGCGGCAGCATTGGGATGTTTGATAAGCATTAGCTACTGCTTCTTGTGCCAATGTGAAGTTTTTTCAATATGATATACCACAATACCCTTCAAGTTTTCACGTATAGTGACTTAAACCACAAAAATTGAATATGATGGTTTTCAATTCGATAATTGGGGTGAAATGATCAGCCTTTATTCACTAATATTCAAAACAGCGATTTTAGCCTGATATAGAGGTTTTAAGCTAAAAAAGCATCAGGATATCCTTATGAAAATCAGGATACCCTTAAAGGGAGATTCTATTTTATAAGGCCGTTTTTGTAGGCGAATTTGATCATGCCTAAAATGTTCTTAACTCTCAGTTTTGCCTGAATGTTGGTCCTGGAGCGATTGGGTAACTTGGATTATTTATGAAACGAATTTATTCTACTTCCAGAATAACTTCTATTTCAACAGTGATATTACCAGGGAGTGCATTCATTCCTACGGCTGACCTGGCGTGCTTTCCCTTCTCACCAAAAACGGAGACCATTAAATCGGAAAAACCATTAATAACTTTTGGCTGATCAGCAAAATCAGAGGTGCAATTAACCATGCCAAGTACTTTCACAACTCTTTTTACTTTGTTCAGGCTCCCCAGCTCTGCCTTGATCGTAGAAAGGATAGAAATACCAGCCTGACGAGCTGCCGCATAACCCTCCTCAATGGTCAACTCACCGCCAACCTTACCCGTAAAATTGGTCCCATCGGCTTTTCCTGGGCCGTGCCCTGATAAGTATAAAAGATTACCTGTTCTAACAGCTTTTACATAGTTAGCCATTGGCTTGCTGGGGGTGAATAGTTCAATGCCCAGCTCTTTTATTTTTTTATCAAAATCCATTTCTTGAGCGAATGAAGAAGCGCTTATAATCAAAGTAGCTATGGAAGTGATTAGTATTTTCATATTCTTAGGTTAATCAATTTTCAGAAAGGTAGTGGATAATTGGGAAATGAGAGTACTATCTCCATGGGAAGACTAGCTTGAGTCCCCGCTTATTTTTGCCGGCAATGTCGATAAACCCTTTTGTTTCTCTGAGATTTCCCTGCACATCCCAGTAATACAAAGTGCCCCATTTCCCTTGGCCATATGATTGAGTGGTCACACTGTTTGTCCAATAGTTTGAACTTCTTCTGTCTGAAAATGAAGTTGTAGCTTGGGTTAATCTGGGAGAAAGATACCGCTGATGCCTCGCACTAAAATTGGATGTTCGAACTAGCGCATATCCACTATTTTTCTCCTGAAGATCAATATTTTGATTTTTAAGAGGGGGCATACCTGCAGATTTCAATTGTGCATGAACACAAAAGAAAAAGCAACACATCAGGGCGCATAGGCAATGTCTCATGCTTCTTTCTTGAAAGAAAGTTACGATTTTTATAATGAACATTTAACCAAAATCGAATCCAATGAAAGAGAAAATTAGGTGCTCCTGGTGTTTGGGATTTGAACAATATATTGAATACCACGATAAGGAATGGGGCGTGCCTGTTCATGATGACCGGATTCATTTCGAATTTCTGGTACTAGAGGGAGCGCAAGCTGGCCTAAGCTGGTCAATGATTCTAAAGAAAAGACGGGAGTATCAAAAAGCATTTGCTTTTTTTGATCCAGCGAAGGTGGCGCGATTTACACCTTTAAAAATTGAAAAGCTGTTGCTAAATCCTGGAATTGTACGCAACAGATTGAAAGTGAATGCTGCGGTAAGCAATGCAAAAAGATTTATGGAAGTCCAAAAGGAATTCGGATCCTTTGATAAATACATCTGGAGTTTTGTAGGAGGAAAGCCAAAGTTGAATAAATGGAAGTCGGTGAAGCAACTCCCAGCCACTTCAAAAGAGTCTGATGCGCTAAGCAAAGATTTGAAGCAGCATGGATTTAAGTTCGTTGGAAGTACCGTGATGTATGCACATATGCAGGCATGTGGACTGATCAATGATCATTTAGTTGATTGTTTTCGGTACAAAGAAGTAAAGAAAATGAGTAAGCGTTAAATCAAGTACTTTAAGAATGCGTAAACGCCTAATAGCAGCAATGTGACTCCGGGAATGCGTTTTACGACTCTATTGTTCTTAACATACACAGCTAATTTCTTTGCGAGCAAGGCAAATAGTGTAAGTAAAGTTAGAGCGCCAATAGATGTGCCTAATATATAACCGTGAAGTCGCCAGATTGTAGATAGATCGAGCCAACCCATCGCTTTAAGATATGCAGTCACTGCAATCCAAAATGGTATAGCCATGGGGTTGAGAACACTGAGTATGAGACCTCGTCTGAATCCGCTATCGTTAAATTTTATTGAAAATGATGTTGGCTTTTCTGCTGACCAAAGATTAAGAATACCTATGCAAATCATGACAATAGCTGTAAGCAGTTGGAAATTTTCGATCACCATTGGAGAAGAGGTAATCCAATATTGAAATTGTACCCCTATCCACGTATATGGATATTCTATGATGGCCACAGCCAGAGCAAACCTTAGGGCAGTGCCTACTTTGTTCTCAAGTCCGAGTTGAAGTACTGAAAGATTAAGTGTGCCGGGGGGAATAGATCCCAGAAAACTGAAGAGCGCACCGATTAGTAAAGCCCATAATACTTCCATGCTATGAATTGGTCACTCCTTTGAACTTTTTGTAAACCTTGATGCCCTTCACAAAACTTAAATAAGGGACACCTTTTTCATGATTTGCTTTGCTGATTGAATAAATCGTGCTCCAGTGCGTAAACAAATCTCGGATGGCATCAATAAGGCTCGCACCTGGATGATAGATATGAGAGGGTTCTGCTCCGCACCCGTTGAGCTCCATCACCATGACTTTGCCATGCTCAAGATTTGAAATGGATTCTACGCGCAAATCGTATCTTCCAAAATAAAAGCCTTCAATTTGTTTGCTAATCCGATCGAAGGATTCAACCATTTTTGTAGTGATAATATCTTTCTTATTGATAAACGTGGTACCAAGACAATGATTGCCGACTGAAACCAGCTCAATAACTTCTCCATCTGCAGGAATATCATCCAATTGTTGTGCGTATGTATTTTTTAAAACAGACCATTGCAGTTTGGCTCGATCCTTGGCAAGAATCAATTCAGAAAGTTTGCTGTGTCCGTCTCCAGTCACTTTAAGCATCTCTTTCATTGTCAAAGAGGTGATATTTCCATTTTCCTTTTTTGGATGTCTGGCATAGTACACACTAAACTCGAGTGGCAAATCCACGTATTCCTGCACTATGAAATCCCAATTAGAAATTTTCAGGTATGCTGAGAGGTCCTTTTCCGATTTAATTTTTTTTACCATCCACCCTCTTTCGCCTAGGTCAGGTTTGAAAATGAGTGGAAATGGTAAATGGTTATCTTTTATTTTTTGAATAACCAATTCAGGACTGGCAGGGTGATGAATCAGTATAGCTTTGGGTTTAATGGATATTGGGATTTTTTCTAGCACGGAAAATTTGGATTCTCCAAACATGCCGCCTGTTAAAATGTTTGGATTAGAAGCGGAAAAAAAAAGTAGTGATCTCGCCTTTAAAGACAGCCAAAGCCAGTAAATGAAAATGGGGCCTTGAATAATTCCAAAAGGCCAATACTCCCAGCTTTTTAACTTGATAAAAAAATTGCTTCTGCAAATTTTATGAAAGAATTGCATTACGGCAATCAGCGAGAGGGAGTCATTGATGCTTCCTTATATCTTAATGTGGAAGCGGCTATACCAAAATCTTCGGGCAGCTTTACATAATTGGCAACTTCACGAATGCCGATTTTAATAATGGCCATGTGATGTACCGCATGTTCAATGTTATACGCAAGCTCTCTAAAATAATTGGTGTCCATAACTTGTGACTCTTCGCTCTCCAGATGGTATCCAGCTTCCAATTTAAGTTTAAAGTCGGTATGGTGTTGGGCTATGAATTCCTTGATGCGATTGATGGTGGATGCGGCAATATATTTGTCACTTTCAATAAGTTTATCATGGGCCCGCTTGTCGTAGTTCACCACTCCTTTTACACACCCGGATTCTAGGCACAAGAAAAATTCTAAAGTATGTCTCAAATGCTGACCGATGCTCGAAGAACCAAGTGTTGGACATGGTTTAGAAAAATCATTTTCATCAATTTGGTCAATGAGTGAAGCCAACTGAGACAAAATTGAATGAGAAGATTTAATGAGCTGCATAAATTCTTTTGGACCGGCAAATATACTTATGAAAGAGCTTATAATCAGCCTATTGCACAATTTTTCTCCAGTTTTGGTCAGCCTTTGATTTCAGGGCTTTCTCGTTTTTATTCCAGTCTGTCAAAGTGTTATTACCCCAAAAGTTGTAGAACAGATAAAGCTTACCATCCACAATCTTATAGGTCTCTGGGTCCACTTTTACTTTTTCGCCTGATTCTCCCATTGCATAGGCGCACCAGCCCCCATAGGCAGGCTCATATTTATCCGGAGCAGCTTTAAATTTATCGAGATTGGTTTGGCTGGAGAAGTAATAGGTTACCCCGCTTGTCCGCATTCTATATTGTGATTTTCCCTCCACTGGTTTGCTATTGAAATAGGAAACCGGATCGTAGCCTGACAGGACCAGTGAACTTTTCAGGTTGAAATTCTTAAGGCGAGATGCCTCATCTTGAGATTGTGCCAAAATGCCAAATAGTAGCTGCAATGAAATGGCCGCAAATGACTTCAATTGAGGAAATTCGATCGCTCTCATTGATTTAATTTTTATCATCAAACGATTAATTCGGTGGATTAGGTTCTGTGAAATGAACTATTTGACCGGTAAACTACATATCAAGCATCCATTTCCTTCAATATACCCCAAACCATTTCTGGCTCATACCCTCTTGAAATAGCATATCGCGCAGTTTTGTCCTTCTTTTTGAATACACTTCGGTCTATAACAGATTCCCATTTTTTATGAATAATAGATGCTAAGGTTTTCTGATAATCATGCTGATCAATTTCCTTGAGGCCAATCTGGATGCATCTGCTCGTAAGTCCATGACTCTCCAATTCCCTTTCTATTTTTATTCTGCCCCACTTTTTGATCCTGAATTTTCCGCCTGCGAATGATTTAGCAAATCTTTCCTCATTCAGAAAATCTTCTGTTATTAATCGAGTGAGTAAATCCTCTACTTCATTGCGCCACAATCCATAGCCATATAGTTTGTTCTTCACCTCTTTGTGTGACCGTTCCTGGTAGGCACAGTAGTGATAGATTTTTTGGAGTGCCTGTTGAGGGGTTAACTTCTTCTTTTCCACACAATTGAATTTCTGGTAGACAGAAAGGATTGGCCAGGACTTTGGTAATGCAAGGACTTCCTTACTTAATAAAGCCTTTGGTCTTCAAAATACTAGTGACAAACTTCCTTTCATTTTCACTATTGAATATTCTGAAAGGCAGATGGATTAGCTGCGCTTTGTTAACAGTTAGTAAAAAATGATCCTTTCCTACAGAGGCGGCTTTGATCTGATCCCATTTCATGGGCATTCCTTCCCGGGCATTCACTTTGATCAATACTTGCTGACTATTGATTTCGTAAGAAAGCCTTTCAAAGAGCATTTTACCTTGCTCCAATTGCGTAACTCCATAGAATTGAATCCACCAGAAGAGTAGATACAAAGCAGACCCGATGAAGGCGCCTATGAACCACCACATATTTGGAATCCACAAATAGCCAAGGCATATGGCGACCACAATTAAGGCAACCCACCACTGCTGCTTCAAAATGTTGCGCATGGCCAATCGTATATAATCTTTCTTCTCCAGTCTGTAATTTTTTGTTTTAACAATCATGGTATCAAGTACTATAGAAAATGAAGCGCAAAATTAGCTGGTTTAGGGCTGGCGTAAAAACTTATTTAAATACTTTCAGACTTAAATCCAGGCTTTTGACGGAGTGGGTTAGCGCTCCTACTGAAATAAAATCAACTCCGCATAGCGCCACATCCCTTATGGTTTTTTCGGTAATTCCTCCACTGGCTTCAGTTTTGTATTTTCCATTGATTAAAGTGACCGCCTTCTTCATCTCAGCTAAGCTCATATTGTCCAACATAATCGCATCAATCCCGCCTACGCGCAGCACTTCGCTTACTTCCTCAATCGATCTGGTTTCTACTTCAATCTTCAGTTTTTTGTTTTTTGATTGTAGGTAGGCTTGTGTATTGATGATTGCGTTTCTTATTCCTCCAGCCATATCAATGTGATTGTCCTTGAGCATAACCATATCATATAATGCATAGCGATGATTTTGTCCGCCACCAATGGACACGGCCCATTTTTCGCAAATCCTAAAGTTGGGAGTAGTCTTGCGGGTATCCATGATTTGCGTGGGCAAATCCTTAATCAAGGAGCACAACTGATGTGTGTAGGTTGCAATTCCACTCATGCGCTGCATGCAATTAAGCACGAAACGTTCGGTGGTAAGTATGGAACGAGCAGACCCCTCAACTACAAAACCAATTTCTCCACTTTTAATTATATCTCCATCCTTCTTGCTAAAAGAAACGGATAAGGTATTATCAAATTTTTTGAAAATTTTTTCAGCCAGGTCTAAACCAGCAATGACACCATCAGCTTTGATGACTAATTTTGCTTTACTGATCAGTTCTTTAGGAACCGCACCTAAAGATGAATGATCACCCTCTCCGATATCTTCGGCAAGAGCAGACTCAATAAAGAGGGAAACAATTTCTTCAGTTAGGTAGAATGGTTTTGTCATTCTTTTACAAAACTGATTTCATGAATCAGGTAAGTACCTCCAAGGTCTTTTACCAACATGAGTACATTGTAGCTGTCTGTGCCACTAATGTATCTTCCAATTGCAAATTGCTGACCACCCTTCGAGGCCCCTTTATGCACAATGTTGAAACTGGTTGGTGGATGCTTTTTGAAAAAGTCGCGAAACACAAAATCAGCCTGGGCCTTGCTATAAGTATTTACATTACCTTCTATATTGATCTCAACGTTTTGGTTGAGATATTTGCTTATCTCCTTCGCGCTTCCCGTTTTGATAACCTC
>DATCZR010000381.1:0-16486 GCA_036525835.1 Cyclobacteriaceae bacterium | reverse complement strand
ATCATAGCCACGATATTCCAGTCGTTTAAGACCTTTGATAATTACTTCCTGAGCTTGCCTATGACCTAGATACGCGACAATACCACACATGAATGTAAGGGGGGTTACTTTTTTATGACTGGAACGGTATAAATAATCCTAAGCTTAATTTTCTCTTTGTTAAAAAAAGTCCTGTCAACAGATAGTCCGATTCGCGGATTGGCTGCCACAATTGCAAAATTTGTATACCTAAATGCGGGATCCTTGATATTATACAATGATTGAAAAAAATCAGTTAAGTCAGCACTGTAACTTTGAGTGCTGGAATTGTAAGTCAAGTCTGATACTGGATTAATGTTGATTTGATCAAAGCGCTTGCCAATAATTAAGTATCCTTCTTCATCGTAGGTCATGGAGGGGTAGATTGGGAGTCCAGACTCTTCAGGAATATTACTTTGAACATTGATGAATTCATTTGACGCGTTAATGTAGCGCAGTCGCAAAGAAGCAGGTGGCCTAAATACGACTACATCTTCTGGTTCAATGGAGAGTTCCACCAAATTGAAAATCAAATTTGGTATGGTGTCAGCAAATGCAAAAAATTGATCAAAATTCAATTTGGTGGTAATTGGATTTCCTGATTGGTAGTAACGATTGCCGTCCAGTTCCAAGTCTTCATTTGTCTTTGACAGACCAGCCAGTTGCGTTCCTGCGCGATTAGCTGAAATATTGGAAAAGCCAAACAATTGAGAAGATGAAGGGTTGAAGAGGGTATATTCTAATTTTTTGCGAAGGTTTAAGCCCGTGCTTACATCCGGTTCATCATAATAAATAATGACCCTTGATTTAGTGAATTTGGTGGAATCAATTGCCGGGTTAAAACCAACAACTTTCGAGTCATTTGGTCCTGACCGAATAACAAGACCTTTGAACGTCCTTCTAAATTTAGAAAAAACGGTATACTCATTGGTTTGGCTCCTCGCCAGCAAAAATAACTTACTGGAAAAGACTGAACTTAATGGTATAGCTAATGAATCTATCGTCTTGGGATTAAGATTGCTTGGGTTATTTACAATATCGCTTGCCCTTTGGTCAAACGTGTGTGGGTTAACAGCAAATACAGCTGAGCCTAAAGGCGTAGGGTCATAGGGTAAGGCAGTATTATAATAGTAAGGCTGATAGTTTGGAATCGCTTGGACATTCTTTGGAAGCGAGCCCAGATCAAAAACAGGAGGAATGCTATCCAATAGCTCATGAACAAAAAAATTGGAAGTTGTGGTCTGGTCGTCACCATAATGATAAAAATCAAAGCTTAGAGTGAGAAACCCGGAAACAAATTTTGCCTGATCGGATATAGTAATGTTTGGAACTAGCGGTTGAAATTGTGTGTAGGCTTGAGCAGTTATTTCTCCAAATTTTTCATCAACGTACTTTCCTACCAGCAACCTCCGATTATATGAAAGATTGTTATCATTATAAGTACGAACTGAATCAATAGCCATCACAGAGGAGGTCACGTCTACTTCCTGATATGAGACTTTGAATTTGTCATTTGATTTTTTAAAGCCGAGAAGGCTGGTGTCGTCTTCTCGGCAAGAAATTAAGATTGTAAAAGCAAGGAACGCATACCCCGCAAATCTACCCCACAAGCTCATTATATAAGTTATAATACGATTCAGTATAGTTATCGTCCTTCTCTATGGTTTCAATTTTCTTCTCTTTAATCTTCTTAACTAGGCCTTCCAGCTTCTTATTGTCTCCTGCGACAGAAACGATATCAGAGAATTGAGCGCCTAGTTTAATGAAACCTTCATAATCACCAGTTTTAAGATGACCTAGCATGTTGTCTTCAATGTCCATCATTTTTACTTTGCCCATCAAGTCTCCTTTAAACTTGTGATTAAAGCTGTTATTGTAAATGGTGAAAACGGTTTTTGTTTGCTTAAACAAAGGATCGTTTTTATAAGTTGTTTTTAGGTACAAAGGAATAAAGCTGGTGATCCAATCGTTACAGTGAACGATATCTGGAGCCCATCCCAGCTTGCGTACAGTCTCAATTACCCCTTTACAGAAGAAAATGGCTCTCTCATCATTGTCCTCGTAAAATTTATTCTCTTTATCGTGGAAAACGGACTTGCGGTGAAAGTAGTCTTCATTATCAATAAAATAGACCTGAAGTTTAGCATTTGGAATTGAAGCGACCTTGATGATCAATGGCTTTTCTTCATCTCCTACGGCTATATTGATTCCAGAAAGTCTAACCACTTCGTGCAATCTATTTTTTCTTTCATTGATAAGACCAAATCTGGGGACCAGTATTCTTATCTCCATTCCTTTTTCCTGCATGGCCTGGGGAAGTTTTCTTACGAAATCGGAGACTTCACAGGTTTGAAGAAAAGGATTGATCTCACTGGCTACATAAAGAATACGGAGTTTTGACATATTTTTGAGTTTTTACAACGGAATGGAAAATCGAGCCACAAAAGTACGCAAAATCCGGCCCTTATTCAACTTCTGTAAAATCAAAAGGCCTACCTTTGCCACCCAATAAAAAAGGCTCTAAATGGAGATTTTTGAAGAAATTAAGCCTTTAAGAGCCTTCCTGGCAGGGAAAAGGAATGAAGGATTGTCCATTGGCCTGGTGCCCACCATGGGGGCCCTACACCAGGGTCACTTATCTTTAATGGAGGCTTCAAAGGCCGATAATGATCTCACAGTAGCCTCTATTTATATCAATCCAACCCAGTTCAATAATTCATTGGATTTAGACAATTATCCTCGTACCAAGGAGGAAGATTTGAGGCTGCTTGAACAAATTGGATGCGATGTATTATTTATTCCATCCAATTCGGAAATGTACTCTGGCTCACAAAATATTCAGTTCGATTTTGGCAAGCTTGACAAGATCCTGGAGGGCAAATTTAGACCCGGTCATTTTAGTGGGGTGGCCTTGGTGGTGTCAAAACTGCTCAATATTGTTGGCCCTAACCGGGCCTATTTTGGCCAAAAAGACTATCAGCAGTTTAAGATTATTTCCCGACTAAACGATGAATTAAAATTCTTCGTTGATCTAAGGAGCATTCCAATTGTGCGAGAAAAATCCGGATTAGCCATGTCATCACGAAACCAACGGCTATCTAAGGCGGAAAGGGAGAATGCATTGCTTTTGGTAGAAAGTTTAAACTTTGTTAAAGCCGAAATCAAGAAGGGGGTAACATTCAAAAAACTGAAATGGGAAGTTGAGGCTCGATTTCAGGAAAAAGAAAAAATGAAACTTGAGTACCTGGAACTGGCGGATAAAAACACGTTAGAACTTTTAGAACAAGTAAACAATCCGCAAGACGCGATACTGCTGATTGCCGCATTTGTAGGCGAAGTACGACTTATTGATAATATGATGATTGGAGGGCAAGAATGAGAATAGATGTTTTAAAATCAAAAATTCACAGTGTGAGAAAAACTCAAGCTGAATTACATTACGTTGGCAGCATTACCATCGATGAGAAGCTGACGGAAGAGGCTAACTTAATTGAGGGAGAAAAGGTGCAGGTGGTTAACCTCAATAATGGAGAAAGAATTGAAACCTATACCATAAAAGGACCTCGTGACAGTAGCGTGGTCTATCTTAATGGACCAGCCGCTCAAAAGGCAATGGTTGGAGACTTGGTTATCATAATATCCTGTGCATCTATTGACTCTGAGGAAGCCAAAACTTTTTCACCTGCCATCATCTTCCCGGATCTGAATGATAGACTTAATTAAATTCTGCTTTTGAACGCCAAGCTAAGAGGTACTTTTCAATATATAGGGATGATTACGCTGGCAGTCTTGTTGCTGTGGCTGTCATTGCGAACCATTCCTGATGTGGAGGGAGAAAGCAAGTTTGATTTTATTTGGCAAACCTGGCAGCGATCCAATAAATGGTACCTTTTGTGCATGGCTGCTGTGGCCATGCTTAGCCATGTCATTAGAGCGTATCGATGGCAGATGTTGCTCAAGGCAGCCAAAAATAAGGTCAGTATTGGAAATAGTTTTTTGTCACTAATGGTTGGGTACCTAGTCAATTTAGGCGTGCCCAGAGGAGGAGAGATATCAAGATGTTATAGTCTATTAAAACTGGAAAAGACGCCAGTAGAGGTTTCGTTTGGAACGGTGGTAGCTGAGCGAGTAGTCGATGTGCTGTGTCTGATTTTACTTATTGCTATTTCTTTTTTTGTAGAGTGGGATAAGTTGATAGCTTTTATCAATACGTTATCAATAACTAGTGGAAATGGAGGCAACTTTTATAAGTGGCTGATAGTAGGAGGCCTCGGGCTGTTCGGACTTGGTGGTCTGATTTTCGTTTTTAGAAAGAATGAGAAGTTTAGAAAAATAGTGCAGGGATTTAGAAATGGATTACTTTCAATTTTTAAGCTCGAACGTTCATTTCAATTTATAATCTTGTCAGTTTTCATATGGTTTTTATATTTCGTGATGAGCTATTTTGTAATCATTGCCTTCCCTGAAACCGAAGTGCTTGAGTTTAGTGCAGTACTTACACTCTTTGCTATGGGGGCGATTGCTATGGCAGCACCATTACCAGGAGGAGCAGGATCATACCATACCATTGTGCCATTGGGGCTGGTTTTGCTGTATGGGTTGCCCAAAGGAGATGCAGTGGCATTCGTTTTCATTTTTCATGCCTGGCAGACTTTTGTCATGATTGTTGCCGGAGTAGTATCTTTGATCATCAGCTATTTGATTCTTAGATGGAAGAGGTAATTAATAAGATTAAAAATGGGTCTGACGCAAAGGCGCTAGTTACTAGATGGCAAAAGGCGGGGCAAAAGGTAGTTTTTACTAATGGATGTTTCGACATTCTGCATTATGGTCATGTAGATTATTTGGAGAAGGCCAGGGCGATGGGGGGTAAACTGGTCGTAGGTTTGAATTCGGATGCTTCAGTAAGTCGATTTAAAGGAATTGATAGACCAATCCAGGATCAGAACTCCAGGGCAAGAATACTGGCTTCTTTACAGTTTGTCGATTTGGTAGTTTTGTTTGATGAAAACACGCCTGAAAAATTGATTTCTGAGCTAATTCCTAATGTGTTGGTCAAGGGCAGTGACTATTTGGCAGAAAATATCGTTGGCGCGGAAGTTGTGAAAGAGCATGGAGGCGAGGTAAAAACCATTGAGTTTGTACTTGGTTATTCAACTTCACGTATAATAGAAAAGATTAAAAAAACTTAAAATAGTATTATGGGATTTGGAGCAATTGTAATTACAGGCTTATTCATGTTGGTGGGATGGATAGTGAGTTCCAGACTGAAGAATAAGTTTAAGAAGTATTCTGAAATTCAGCTTGCCAAGAATTTGACAGGAGCAGATATTGCCAGATTAATGTTAGCTGATAACGGCATTCATGATGTTAAGGTAATCTCGGTGGAAGGGCAGCTAACCGATCATTATAATCCGGCTAATAAAACGGTTAACCTGAGTCATGATGTTTATAATGGACGCAACGCTGCAGCAACAGCCGTGGCAGCTCACGAATGTGGCCACGCAGTGCAACATGCTAAAGCTTACAGTATGTTGGAGTTTAGATCTGCTATGGTGCCTATCCAAAATATTAGCGCTAAAGTGATCAACTTTATTTTCTTAGCTATGATGTTTGGCTCATTTGCGGTTAAAGGGTTATTCACTTTTGATACGGCCTTACTGGTGATTATTGCCTGCTATGGAGTGTTTGCTTTGTTTGCTTTGGTTACGCTTCCAGTCGAATTTGATGCGAGCAAACGTGCCTTGGCCTGGATAGAGGAAAGAGGCATTGTGACCAGTCAGGAACATGATATGGCCAAAGACGCCTTGAATTCAGCGGCAATGACTTATGTTGTGGCAGCAATTGGAGCCATCACCATGTTGCTTTACTATGTGATGATCTTCATGGGTCGCAGGGATTAGAATTGATTCAAAGAAATCATAAATTGCAGGCTTGGGTATAATCCCAGGCCTTTTTTTGTTTTCCTAAAAACTGCTTTCATGAATTTTGAACTGACTGAAGAACAAATTGCTGTAAGAGATGCGGCTCGGGAATTTGCCAATAGCGAATTACTTCCTGGAGTAATCGAAAGAGATTCTAACGCGAAATTTCCTTTGGATCAGATAAAAAAGATGGGCGAACTCGGCTTCATGGGAATGATGGTTGACCCAAAATATAATGGCGGAGGAATGGACAGCATTTCATATGTGTTAGCAATGGAGGAGATTTCTAAAATTGATGCGTCAGCTTCCGTATGCATGTCAGTGAATAACAGTTTGGTTTGCTGGGGAATCGAACAATTTGGCAGTGAAGAACAGAAAGAGAAGTACCTGAAAAAATTGGCAGCCGGTGAAAAAATAGGCGCGTTCTGTCTTTCAGAGCCAGAGGCTGGATCTGATGCCACAAGCCAGCGAACAACAGCTGAAGATAAAGGAGATTACTATTTGCTTAATGGTACCAAGAACTGGATTACAAATGGGAATAGCGCGAGCATATACATTGTGATTGCTCAGACAGATGCGACTAAAAAGCACAAGGGAATTAACGCTTTGATCGTTGAGCGCGAGATGGAAGGATTTGTAGTAGGAAAGAAGGAGGACAAGATGGGAATTCGTGGATCAGATACACATTCTTTAATGTTTACAGACGTAAAAGTGCCAAAAACCAATCGGTTAGGTGAGGATGGATTTGGATTTACTTTTGCCATGACTACTCTAAATGGGGGAAGAATTGGTATTGCTTCTCAGGCCTTAGGCATTGCAACCGGTGCATATGAGTTAGCCTTGAAATATGCCAAAGAAAGAAAAGCTTTCAATAAACATCTTTCAGGACATCAGGCGATTCAATTTAAGTTGGCCGACATGGCAACCAAAATTGATGCCGCACGGCTTTTGATTTGGCAAGCAGCCACGCTAAAAGATCAAAAGAAGAATTTTGTAAAAGCAGCCGCTATGGCGAAGTTGTATGCTTCTTCAATCGCACAGGAAGTAACAACTGAAGCAGTGCAGATTCATGGTGGATACGGATACGTTAAAGAATATCATGTGGAGCGCTTGATGAGAGACGCTAAGATCACTCAAATTTACGAGGGTACTTCAGAGATTCAGCGGATGGTGATTTCCAGAGAATTGCTTCGTTGATTAGTTGTTGGCCTCAATAGCCCGATTCCAATCGTAGACTTTCTCTGAAATTTCAATTAACAAATTGGGATCCTTTTCTAGTGCATTCCCAATTACAATCATATCAGCGCCAGCTTCAAATGCATTTAATGCTTTACGTGCACTGTCAATCCCCCCGCCAACTATTAATGGAGTTTTTACAGCCTTCCTCACTGTCGAAATCATCCTTGTGTTAATTTCTTTATCAGCCCCACTTCCGGCATCTAAGTACATTAATTTCAGTCCGAGCATTTCCCCAGCCAACACGGTACAGGCAGCCAGAGAATATTTGTCGTCAGGAATAGGTGTCGTGTTGCTGATATAAGCTACTGATGTAATGCGGCCTGAATTGATGAGTAGATATCCGGTTGGAATGATCTCTATGTTGGTATTTTTCAAAATCGGGGCAGCCACCACATGTTGTCCTATCAGTAAATCGGAGTTTCGGCCTGAAATTAGACTTAAAAATAGGATAGCATCTGCAGATGGATCAATTTGGATGGAGCTACCAGGAAAAATGACTATAGGAATGGTTACCGCCCTCTTAATATAAGACACCACATCAGAAAAATTGGTCGAAGTAATGAGACTTCCTCCTACTAAAAAATAGTCGACACAGTTCTCATTGGCGAGATTAATAAGTTGAGAGAGTTTGGATAAATCTTCAATTTTATCGGGATCGATTAATACCCCGATTGACTTTTTACCAGATTTACTTTTATTTGACAGAGACTCAAGAATCTTCATCTGTAGAATGATTGCGTTGTAAATATTCCGCCAACTTTTCTTTAGCAAACTCAAGCAAGACCATTGTAGCTTGGGTAATAACAACTTCTCCGATTTGAGACATTACTGAAGGTTCGCTTGAATCTTCAACCTCATCATTTTCAGTTTGTCTTTTTCTTTTTTTTGTCTTCTTCTTTTCAGATCCTTTTAGTCCGGTTACCGCAAAGTAAGTAAGGGCAAGGGCACCTCCAATAAAAAGCGCATTGGTTAGTATCCGTTCGGTGCTTTGAGATATGGAATCAACCTCGGCTTCAATCTCCCGCTTATAGCGCTCTGATCTTTCTATCAGTTTCTTTTTTTCAGAGTCTGACTTTTCTACCAATTTCATGTTGTAGTTAATCTTTGTCTTTTTTGATCATTTCAGAAAAATACCTTTGAAATTTCTTATCAATAGTTTTTCTGAAAATCAAAAAGAGTATTAAAATCATCAAGTAAATGCCAGCAATGATGAAATAGCCTTTAAAGGAATCCTCAAAATAACTATTGAGGAATTGTGCGAATCCAATGCTGATAAAAAAAAGGAAAATTAGACCAATGATTATCAACGATCCACTGACGAGTCCTTTCGACAGGACTCTGGCAACATCCTCTTTGATTTCAATCTTTAATATTTTGACCCGTGTTTCCACGTAGCCGGAGATACTATCAACCAGGTTGTCTATCCTTAATAATTTAAAAATGGTTTCTTTTATTCCTTCCATACCTTAATGGCAATATAGTAAATTAGGCACTTTATAGCGGCTTGTTTAAGCCTCAATCAATAAAAGGAAGCTGCAATTTGATTTTGACTATTGATTTCCAAGTTCCTGGATAGCCATCCAAGCCATTAACCCAGGTGATAATTTCAACGCATCCTCATCAATGTCAAAAGTGGGGGTATGTACATATGAAGTTATCCCTTTTGCCTCGTTTCGAGTGCCTAAGCGATAAAACGAAGCTGGTATCAATTGGGAATAATAAGAAAAGTCTTCGGCCCCCAGTGTGATATCTAAGTCTACAATATTCTCTTTACCAACATATTGTTCGGCAGCGGCTCTGATGCGTTTGGTTAGTGCTGGGTTATTTTCTAAATACGGATATCCATTTGATATTTCAACCATACACTTACCACCCATTCCTTCTGCGATGTTTTCAGCCATTTTTCTTATTTTCTCAAGCGCAGAAGCCCTCCATTTTTCATCCATTGCTCTGAAGGTGCCAGCAATCCTCACTTCATTGGGAATAATGTTGGTGGCACCTTCACCGCTGATTTTGCCAAAGGTAAGCACCGTTGGCTGTTTGGGGTTGGCATTGCGGCTAATCACTTGTTGAAGGGCGATAATAATATGCGATGCAATGAGGATTGGATCAATGGCCAGATCCGGAGCTGCACCATGGCCACCTTTTCCAATTACTGTCAGGTAGATTTCATCGCAGCTGGCCATATACATTCCTTCTCTGAATCCGATTTTGCCTACCGGGATGAGTGGCATAACATGCTGTCCGAGAATGCTCAATGGTTTTGGGTTCTCCAAAGCACCATCTTTGATCATCAAGGATGCCCCTCCTGGGTTCTTTTCTTCACCAGGTTGAAAAATTAATTTAACAGTACCTTCAAATTGATCATTAATTTCTTGCAATAATCTTGACGTCGTGAGTAGAGATGCCGTGTGCACATCATGTCCGCAGGCATGCATTACACCTGGCACTGTCGATTTATATTCTACCTCGTTTGCTTCAAGTATAGGTAAGGCATCCATATCTGCGCGCAAGGCCACCACTTTCTTGGTAGGATTCTTTCCTTCAATGTGGGCTACGACTCCCGTTTCGGCTACGCCTTCTTTGGCTTCTATTCCATATGCAGCCAATTCTTTACTCACAAACTTTGCTGTATTGATCTCCTTGTACGAAAGCTCAGGATTAGCATGCAGGTGCCTTCGGTTTTCCTGTGTTTCTTTAAAGTAATCCTCGGAAAGTTTTTTAATAGAGGCTAGCAGCGACATATAACAAGTTAAAGGAAAATTTTAGAGTCTAAAAGTAACGATCACTTTATCATTATCTTTTCCGGAACCAGAATGGCGTTCGGAAAAAAAATTCTAAGCTGCATCAGATCTTTTTGTGCTTCCAATTTGGTGAAATATCTTCCGGCAGTTACTCTAAATTTGGGCTGCGTGTACTGAATGCTGGCTTCCAGATTTGACATTTCTTTAACCATTTTTGCCTTTGCGCCAAGTGCGTCTTCTCGATTCGGACCTGAATAAATTTGGACTGTAAATCCATCAATGAATCTTTTTAGTTGGTTCAATTTATCCAGGCTATCCAACACCATATCCACTTTCGCATTAACAGTATAGGTTGGCCCAACATTCGGAGCTTTGATATCGGTATTGAGATTATTATTTAAAGAGTCTATTTCTTTAACTTCATATTTGGGGCGTACCAGTGTCAAGTTCTCATGATATAAATCTCCGGCTAATTTGTTACCAGTTTGTTGTGCGGCACATGAAGCTTGAAGAAGAAATAGGGTCATACCTAGATTTGATAATAATCTACCAATTGACCTGGCTATTTTTATAACTAATTTACTTATTGTTCGATGACGATACATTTTCCATTCTTTACGTCTTCTTCAATTTTTTTAAACTTTACATCCTTTAGCACTCTTCCATCAGTATACTGAACGCTGACTTTGTCATTACGACCAGCTATTTTATCAGACTTAACAGGTGTAATCTTCTCTTCGACTGCCCGACTTGGACCTTGAGGTTGCTGTCCGCCTTGAAGCAATGAGCGTGATTCATCTTTTTGCTCTCTAAGTCTTTCTCTTCGTTGCGACCTGGCCTCCTGCACTTGCTCTGGTTCGCGCACTGGAATATCGGCTTTCATCAAAAATGAAACGGTGTCTTCATTTACTTTGGAGATAAAACGTTTGAACGCCTCAAAGCCTTCAAACTTATAGATAAGCAATGGATCTTTTTGTTCGTACACCGCATTTTGCACAGACTGTTTCAAGTCATCCATATCTCGCAAATGCTCCTTCCATTGCTGATCTATAATGGCCAAGGTGATCATTTTCTCCATGGCCTGGATGAGTTCGGTATTTTTTGTAATAACACATTTACTTAAGTCCGCGGCCACTCCAATTTGTTTTACCCCATCTGTAAATGGAACCAAAATATTTTCAATAGTGGCGCCTCTCGTTTTATGAATTTCAGTAATGACTGGCATCGCCTTTTCTGCTACCGACTTGTTCTTAGCTTCATAGTGTCTAAGTGCTTCATTATAGAGTTTCTCGGCCAGCATAGTAATATCTGCCTTTTTGAATTCTTCTTCGCCGATGTTGAAGTCGACTCCCAACAAGCTGACAACATTGAGCTTGAAATCTTCAAGATCGTCACCTGCTTTGCCACTAGCCACGATATCTTCACTTGTGTCATAGAGCATAGTAAGGATATCTAATTGCAGGCGCTCCCCAAACAAAGCATTCCTTCTTCTCTTATAAATTACTTCACGCTGTGAGTTCATCACATTATCGTACTCCAACAAACGCTTACGAATCCCAAAGTTGTTTTCTTCTACTTTCTTTTGGGCTCTTTCGATTGAGTTGGTCACCATGGAATGAGAAATAACCTCTCCCTCCTTAAGCCCAAGGCGATCCATAATTCTCGCAATTCTTTCCGGCATGAAAAGGCGCATCAAGTTATCTTCTAGTGATACGTAGAATTGTGAGGATCCAGGGTCTCCTTGCCTTCCTGCCCTTCCTCTGAGCTGCCGATCTACTCGCCTTGATTCATGGCGTTCTGTACCCAGAATGGCCAATCCACCAGCTGCCCTTGATGCTGGAGTGAGCTTAATGTCTGTACCTCTTCCCGCCATGTTAGTGGCAATGGTCACACTTCCTGGTTTACCCGCTTCTGCCACCACCTCAGCTTCACGCTGATGCTGTTTGGCATTAAGAACCTGATGTTTAATTTTCTTAAGCTGAAGCATCCGGCTTACTAGCTCCGAAATCTCAACGGATGTTGTACCTACAAGAACGGGCCTTCCCGCTTGAGTCAGTCTTACTATTTCTTCTACTACTGCGTTGAATTTTTCCCTTACGGTTTTGAAAACCAAATCATTCATGTCATCCCTAACAATTGGTCTATTAGTAGGGATAACAACCACGTCCAGTTTGTAGATGTCCCAAAGTTCCCCTGCTTCAGTCTCAGCTGTACCCGTCATACCGGCCAGTTTGTGATACATTCTGAAATAATTCTGGAGCGTTATGGTTGCGTATGTTTGAGTAGCATCTTCTACTTTTACGTTTTCTTTTGCCTCTATGGCCTGATGCAAGCCGTCCGAATATCTTCTTCCATCCAGTACGCGCCCCGTCTGTTCATCGACAATTTTTACTTTGCCGTCTACAATGATGTACTCTGTGTCTTTTTCAAATAAGGTGTAAGCCTTGAGTAACTGATTTACACTGTGGATGCGCTGCGCTTTGGCTGTATACTCACGAATGAGCTCTTCTTTTTTCTGAAATCTTTCTTCGCTAGAAAGCGAAGTGCTCTTCTCAATTTTATTTAGCTCAATTCCAATTTCAGGAAGTATAAAAAACTTAGGATCTTCTCCCTCACCCGTGATCAGGTCAATGCCATTATCGGTAAGATCGATACTATTGTCTTTTTCATCAATGGTAAAGTACAAAGGCTTGTCAGCCTCAGGCATCATCTTCTTGTTATCCTGTAAATAATAATTTTCTGTCTTTTGAAGAATATTTCTCATCCCGGTTTCACTGAGAAACTTGATTACGGGTTTGTGTTTGGGCATGCCTCGGTGAGTCCTAAATAATGCCACACCTCCCTCTTTTTCGTTCCCTTCGGCTATTAGCTTTTTAGCTTCGTTAAGCAATTGCGTGACTAGCTTTTTCTGAGCCTCTACAATTTTATGTACACGCGGTTTTAAGTCGTAAAACTCATGCTCATCTCCCTTGGGTATGGGACCTGAAATGATGAGCGGAGTTCTGGCCTCATCAACAAGCACACTATCCACCTCATCCACCATGGCGTAGTGGTGCCCTCTTCTTTGCACCAGTTCTTCGGGATCACGGGCCATATTATCACGTAGGTAATCAAAGCCAAATTCATTGTTGGTGCCATAGGTGATATCGGCATCATAGGCTTTTCTTCTTTCCGCGGAATTGGGTTCGTGCTTATCAATGCAGTCTACCGTTAATCCGTGAAATTGAAAAAGCGGTGCCATCCATTCACTATCCCGTTGAGCCAGGTAGCTATTTACCGTAATAATATGTACGCCTCTTTTGGCAAGGGCATTCAAAAATGAGGAGAACGTGGCTACAAGGGTTTTACCCTCTCCAGTAGCCATCTCTGCTATCTTTCCCTGATGGAGCACAATACCACCAATAATTTGGACATCATAATGGAGCATGTCCCAAGTGATAAGGTTGCCGGCAGCCATCCATTGATTTTTCCATTTAGCTTTACCACCTTCCAGCTTAACGTTTTCATGTGTGGCGGCCATTACCCGATCATAATCCAATGCCGTAACTTCCAGCTCTTCATAGTCTTTAAATCTCCTGGCAGTTTCTCTTACGACAGCAAAGGCTTTCGGCAGTACTTCCATTAATATGGTTTCCAGCTCAGTTTTTCTGTCTTTTTCCATTTTATCGATTTCCGCAAAAATGGATTCCTTTTCATTTAGGTCGAGTTCCGGGTGATCTGTTATCCGCTGATGCAACGCAGCTAGCTGATCATCTGTACTCTTTAATTTTTCGTTGATATAATCTTGTATTTCCGTAGTCTTACTTCGGAGCTCATCATTTGAAATGGAGATCAGTTTCTCACCTTCTGCCTTCGTTTGCTCCACCAACGGCATTACATTTTTAATGTCTTTCTGCGACTTGGAGCCTAATATTTTTGCGATGAATTTCAGCATAGAGAAAAAGTATAAAAACAATCCTGTAAAATCGGGCTACTTGGCCTCGAAATCATCAAAAGGAGTGCAAAGTTAAGGATTTCAGGGGTGCAATTATAGTTCCAAATCGCCTTCGAATACCATTTTGGCAGGCCCAATTAGGAAAACATCTATAAATGCGCATGATCCATTGTTGTTTTTGGCGTCTTTGGCATCCCTCTCAATGGACTTAAATTCTACCGAAAGTTTTCCTCCTCTTACTGACACATTAACAGGTGATTGATATCCCTTTGTAGATACAGCCAATGCAGCGGCTGTTACACCAGTACCACATGATAGGGTTTCATCTTCAACCCCTCTTTCGTAGGTCCTTACCGCAATCGTATTGTGGGGCAGCAGTTCAACAAAATTTACATTGGTGCCACCTGGTTTAAAAGATTCCCGATTCCTGATATCTCGACCCTGCTGCACCACATTGACATCTCTCAGATTGTTGACGAATTGGATATAATGGGGAGACCCCGTATCTATAAAATAATCATTTCCAAAACTTTCGATGCATCCGACATCATTCATTTTTAGCTTGATGATTTGATCATCTAGCCTAAGTGCTTCGTGAATGCCATCATATGCACGGAAGGAGGTGTGGTTGGAAATGATATTAAGTGATGACGCAAAATCAACCGCAGCACGGCACCCATTACCGCATAAGCTTTGTGAACCGTCGCTGTTGTAGTAAATCATTTCGAAATCAGCATCCTCAGCCTCTTCAATCAGGATCAATCCATCAGCTCCAACTCCGAATCTGCGATCACAGATTTTCTCAATATGCTCTTTTGTGAATTTGTTTTTGGTAAGACGATTATCAATCAAGATAAAATCATTGCCTGTTGCCTGATATTTATGAAAGTGGATTGACATGTAAGCTTAGCCTATTTGACTTCTTCGTAGTCAATATATTCTCCGCCCTTGATATTAGACTTGGACTTATTCTTAGGGTTGGGATCATTTACATTTCCATCGGAAGGTCTATTGAAATTTCTATTTTGCGATGATGCGCCCATCCCAAAAAAGAACCTTCCAATCCTGGAAAGTAAGTACATGGTTATAACTATTATCAGTAATAATTTGAGCATTTCCTTAATTCGATCTGATGTTAAAAATGAAATTCAAAGGTAATGGTTTCATTTGAAAAAGTGTTTTTTGTCAAAAAGCTTCTAATTTGGAGTCAGATTTAGTTTAATAAATGCCTCGAGTTATTACGGAAACAATTCCAAAGCATGCCAGCTTGGTTAAATGGAAATGGTGGTCATGGCCTTTGCTTTTGGCATTCTTGGTTTCCATATCGTATAGCTCCTATTTTCTGAGAAACTTTACTGATTCAGTATTACTATACTTGCCGACTCCTTTTGCAATCATCTTATTATACTGGTACGGCCCCAGGATGTTGCCCATCATTTACATTAATGAGATTGTCACATTGGTTTTATGGGGAGCCCCGGGTGGCTGGACAAGGATTCTTCTTTTAGCGACTCATGCACCCGCAATGACTCTTAGTTCGTGGTATTTCTTTAAAAGAACCAGCAAAGAATCTTTAAAGGATTTATTGAGTTCCAAAAACTCGTTGATAAGATTCACCGTGCTGGGTGTCCTGATTCCGGTTTTGGTGAATACTATGTTTACCTATAACTATACGTTCGTCAATCATGATCTCTCTATAGTCTTTCTGATTTTCTTGTCTGATTTTTTAACAATTTTAACAATTGCCCTCCCGGTACTTTTTTTTCTTGCACCAAGCGAAAAGTCTTTTAGAATTGTGGTATCAAAACCCTTCACTTCACTGGCGGTTGAAGCGCATCGACCTCATTTAATTCAATTTTGGCTAATTGTGGTTCTCTTCGTTTCGATGGTATTTTTTGTAGATTTTGATTCCTACTGGTATATCTATGGAGTGATTTCGATAATTGTTGCGATTCAACAAGGGTTTGCAACCGTTATTCTCATAAATGCCATCATTTTTGTCTTGAACTATGTTTTACCTTTAATTGACTTTGCTGACTTAGCTCTCGCATCAAAGGGGAACACAAAGGATGCCAGTATCCATTTGGGTATGCTCACTATGATCATTTCGTCATCATTGATAGGTCGTGTTATTTCAGATTTGTGGAAAACAGAATATCAACTAACCCAACAAAAAGGCGAAATTGAACGAAAGAATTTACAGCTTGTCAAAACAAACACTGAGCTTGATCGCTTTGTTTATAGTTTATCACATGATATCAGTGCTCCATTAAAATCGATAAAGGGGTTGGTAAACCTAAGTAAATTGGAAGATTCGATTGAAAGGAATTCACTTTACTTATCTAAAATGGATGAAAGCATTGACCGGCTAGAGTCATTTATTGCTGAAGTACTCGACTACTCAAGAACAAATCGGACTGTTTTAAAAGAGGAGGAAGTTCACTTAGAATCATTTTTGAAGGAAATCATTAATGACTTCAGGTATCTGGAAAATTTTGAAGCAATAAAGTTTGATTTTAAACTCAATCATGAAATCGTAACTTCTGACAAGTTTTTGCTAAAAGTCATTTTCAATAATTTGATTTCTAATGCTATTAAATATCAAAGTAAGTCTGAGGGACACAAGC
>DATCZR010000380.1:0-4665 GCA_036525835.1 Cyclobacteriaceae bacterium | reverse complement strand
GATGTAACCACCAACTTTGGCTGCACGGCTTCTATTCAAAAACAAATCACAATTTTAGAATCACCTGATGCCAATTTTTCATTTACAACGGCTTGTGCGAATCAACCTACCACATTCACACCCACCTCAAGTGCAGGAATTAATTCCTGGCAGTGGAAAATAGGGACAGCCACTTACAACCAACAAACTCCTACGCATGTCTTTGGCTCATCGAATACTTTCAGTGCTGAACTTACTACCATTGACAACAATGGATGTGTTGCCGTTTTATCGAAGCAAGTATCAGTGCCGGTGCCCTCGATACCCAATTTTAATAGCGCGAATAATTGTACACAACAGAATACGATCTTCACAGACTTAACTCCATCTGGAACTGACCCTGTGGTAAGCAGAGCGTGGCAATTTGGAACTTTAGGCACGGGGACTGGGCCAGTCGCGTCATTTATGTTTCCTGCCGCAGGTTCCTATCCAACAAAACTGACCGTAACTAATGAATCAGGCTGTAGTTACATTATTTCCAAGAATGTTAGCATCAGCAACTCTCCTGTACCCACATTCACGGCAACTCCACAAGTGGGTACTGTTCCGCTCACGGTACAACTGGTAAATACTTCCGATAATACAGTTTCACAATTATGGAGCGTAAACGATCCACAAAGTTCAACGAGCACAGACCTTTCTACTCAATTTTCCTTTAGTGAATTAGGACAGTATGTCGTTGATCTCACTGTGACGAATCCTGAAGGGTGCTCAGCTACATCGAGCAAAATTATTTCTGTCATAGTGCCCTCACTTGATTTAGAACTGACAAGCCTTTCTTTAAATCCTTCTGCAACGGGTGAGATAAACTTACTGGTTTCAGTAAAGAACAATAGCAATACACCTATTACCAATCCGAAAATTGCCATTGACATTTCAGGTCAGGTAGTTGTCAATGAGACTTTAAATGTAGTGATTCAGCCTACCCAAACGCACACTCAAGTACTTACAACAGGTATTATTGATGCCAAGGGGGGTATGACTTATGTGTGTGCAGAGTTGATACTGGATGGGGATATTAACAATTTGAATAACAAGCTGTGCCTCAATCAAGAATCCGGCACTGTGGTATTGGACCCATATCCCAATCCAGGCTCAGAACAGATGACTATCGAATGGATTTCGGAGAGTCAAGGCGAGGTTGATATTTATATTTTTGACCCAGTAGGAAGAAAGGTATTTGATTATTCGGGCTCCAGTTTTGAGTCAGGGCTTAACCGAATAGCTATCCCATTGCAAGGTTATAACCCCGGCATATACCATGTGCTTTTTGTTTCTGGAAGTGCTCGTAAAAGCTTTCGTTACAACGTGCGGAGATAGTCAAATTATTGGGCCTACTTCAAAAGAAATCATCTTATTCTTCCTATTTTTATCTCTTTATTATCTCACTTTGAATTGAATATTCATGAAAGCGAAATTGGATGCAACGGATCGCAAGATACTGGAAATTCTACAGGCAGATTCTAACATTACCAATGCCCAGCTTGCACAGGAAATAGGACTTTCCCCAGCGCCTACACTGGAGCGTGTAAAAAAGTTGGAGAACGCTAAAATCATCAGAAGTTATCATGCCACAATTGACCCCGCCAGTGTAGGATTAGGAGTGAGTACTTTTGTTATGGTGAGTTTGAAAGGTCACAACAAAGAAAATATTCATAAATTCATCGAAGCTGTTCAAGAGATTGAAGAAGTGATCGAGTGCCATCACATCACCGGTCAAGCCGATTTTATTCTCAAAGTGATCAGCTCAGATATCTCCTCATACCAGACCCTAATGCTGGAAAAGGTTTCCAACATTGATGTGGTTGATAATATGCAATCCATGGTGATTTTATCTACCTTCAAAGACAGTAAAGTTGTACCCATACCATGACAGCATCTACACTCGAAAAAAGTCAGGTCCTGGACAAAGGGCAGGTTGAACAAAAAATCAGAAGGATTGCCTTCGAGATTTATGAGCACAATTTCAAAGAGAAGTCAATTGTAATTGGGGGTATTGATGGACAGGGTTACACACTCGCCCAATTAATTGCCAGGGTATTAGAAAGCATTTCACCTATAAAAGCTCATTTGGTAAAAGTTACCCTGGATAAACTTGCCCCCCAGCAAAGTGAAGTCACTGTGGATTGTGAAGAAAAGGAGTTTAGGAAAAAATGTATTGTGCTGGTAGACGATGTATTGAATACCGGAAAGACAATGGCTTTTGGAATGAAGCCTTTTCTAGGGGTGGAGGTAAAGAAAATTGAAGTATGTGTATTGGTGAATAGAAGCCATACCCAATTTCCAATTCTTCCAACCTATGCTGGATTAGAGTTGTCTACCACCCTTAATGAAAGAGTGGAGGTAGTTCTGGGTAAAAAAGCCGCAGTCTATCTCATTTAGAAATCATCAACTTAACCCCAAGCCGTGTCTGTACATAAACAGCAAATAAAAAAGATCACCACGCATCAATTGCAGGAGATGAAGAATCGGGGTGAAAAGATTGCCATGCTCACGGCATATGATTACAGTATGGCAAAAATCATTGATGGTGCGGGCATTGATGTGATATTGGTCGGTGATTCTGCTTCTAATGTAATGGCCGGAAATGAAACAACGCTTCCTATTACTTTGGATCAAATGATTTATCATGCTACCTCAGTAGTGAAGGCAGTGAAGCGCGCATTGGTGGTAGTGGATATTCCTTTTGGTTCTTATCAGGGGAGCTCAGGTGAGGCGTTACGCTCATCAATCCGAATCATGAAAGAAAGTGGCGCGCATGCGGTAAAGTTGGAGGGTGGAAAAGAAGTGAAGGATTCTGTGCTTCGAATTTTAAGTGCTGGAGTTCCTGTGATGGGTCACTTGGGACTTACGCCACAGTCTATTTATAAGTTTGGAACGTATACAGTGCGCGCCAAAGAAGAGGAAGAGGCAAACAAACTGATTGAAGATGCCAAGCTGCTTGAGAAATGTGGATGCTTTGCAATTGTGCTGGAGAAAATTCCGGCTATACTAGCCAAAAAAGTCGCGGAGACAATACAAATTCCAACCATAGGAATTGGAGCGGGGCCTGATGCAGATGGTCAGGTATTGGTTATGCAGGATATGCTGGGCATTACTATGGAGTTTAAGCCTCGATTTCTCAGAAGATATGCAGACTTGCAAAGTGTGATTGATGCTGCCGTGAAAAATTATGTAAGTGATGTAAAGGCCAAGACCTTTCCCAGTGATAAGGAAAAATATTAGGTCATTTGCAAACAATAATTTTTGCAGACTCCTCTTCGCCATTGCTAAACCACACTACTCCATAGTGACCATAAATTCCGATACCGATACCTTTCCATTCCAGCTTGCTCCAGGTACCTGAATTAATCAGCAAGGGATTATGTCCGGAACTTTTTTTCCATCCTTCCAGGCCCTCTGCCGCGTTGGCGCCTCCAGAACTGTAATAGGCAATCTCAAAACCATTTCCTTCGTAGCCGGAAATTTCTTTCGGTTTATCCCACATGCAACTGGCTTTGGCGTGATCGGGAGTATAGCAGCAGGCGCTCCAATTACCCTGGTCAGACCAACTATGCGGGTTGCACTCCCCTCTATTTTCATAATCATAATTATCCATCAAATCCCGCACATGGGTTTGAGCCACTCTTGCCAGTTTTGGTGAATAGGGAATTGCTTTCAGCTTCTTGCTTTTACGGTAATCCATGATCAGGTCATATAGTTTTTTCTCCTCTTGTGATAAGCATACCTCTTCAGGTTCTGGATTATTATCATTAAAAGAACTCATTATAACGATTGCAGTTATGTAGCCAAGTAGTCTCATTGGAGTGAATTTATTTTTTTACAACGATTTGCATGCCAGATTAATGCCACAACCTACATTATTGGCTGTTTTTTTTTAATTTCGGCCTGCTTGTAGCAAGTGGGTGTCCCGGCTCACAATTAAAATAATTTTTGACGGGCAATGAAACAGATTCAATTTACTATAACAAGGATAAAATGAGCACAAAAATCACCATCAGTAACGGAAAGCTAAATGTACCGGATAACCCAATTGTCCCTTTCATTGAGGGTGATGGCACAGGCGTTGACATATGGCCAGCTTCAAAGCATGTGATCGATTCGGCTGTGGAAAAAGCATATGGTGGAAAAAGAAAAATAGAATGGAAGGAAGTACTGGCTGGTGAGAAGGCGTTTAACAAAACAGGAAATTGGCTTCCTGAGGAGACTTTGGATGTTTTCAAAGATTGTCTGGTAGGAATTAAAGGTCCGCTTACAACTCCTGTTGGAGGAGGCATGAGGTCACTTAATGTGGCACTTAGACAGGAACTGGACCTGTACGCATGTGTTCGTCCTGTGAGATGGTTTACCGGAGTTCCGTCTCCAGTGAAAGAGCCACAAAAAACGGATATGGTGATCTTCAGAGAGAATACAGAAGATATTTATGCCGGTATTGAGTTCCAGGAAGGCACCGACGACAACGCGAAGTTTATGAGGCTCTTTCAGGAAAACTTCGGAAAACGTTTTGAAAAGATAAGATTTCCCAAAACAACAGGCATTGGAATCAAGCCTGTTTCAAAAGAAGGAAGTGAGCGACTGGTAAGGGCCGCTTTTGAATATGCTATCAGCCATAAGAAACCAAGCGTA
>DATCZR010000379.1:0-6298 GCA_036525835.1 Cyclobacteriaceae bacterium | reverse complement strand
TGTGCTCTTCCGATCTGGGCTACCGTCCGAGCTTTCAGGGCCGTGGTTTTTTTGCCATGTTCAAAATTAGCTTTCCTGTCTTTGGTACCAACCTAGATTATAAAGTTGAATCGTTTGGAAAATAAGATATCCTGATGTCTTGGGATATACTCCTCATTAATATAAAAGGACTTGTTCAGGTTCGGGAAAGCACACCATCAGTCTTAACTGGTGATGCGATGGCTGTCTTACCCATAATTGATAATTCATATCTAGCCATTGATAGCGGTAAGATTGCGGATTATGGCCTTATGTCCTCCTTATCAAATCCCAGCGCAACACAGATAATAGATGCCCAAGATCGATTTGTGTTACCATCATTTGTTGATTCTCATACGCACCTGGTTTTTGCAGCCAGTAGAGAAGAGGAATTTGTGATGAAGATAAAAGGCGCCAGCTATGCCGAAATCGCATCCAAAGGTGGAGGTATTCTTAATTCAGCGCAAAAGCTCCAGCAAATGTCGGAGAATGAATTGTATGCGCGGTCGCTGGCTAGGGCAAATGAAATAATCCGATCAGGTACTGGAGCAGTTGAGATTAAGAGCGGATATGGGTTGACCCTGAAAGACGAATTAAAGATGCTGAGAGTGGCCAAGCGAATTGGCAAGAGTACACCATTAGAAGTGAAAACAACCTTTCTAGGAGCTCATGCCGTTCCAATAAAATATTCTAAAGAGGATTACTTAAAGCTCATTATAGATGAGATGATTCCTGCCGTAGCCGAAGAGAAATTGGCTGATTACATTGATGTGTTTTGTGAGCAAGGATTTTTCACGCCTGATGAAACAGAGCAGATCTGTGAGGAAGGAAAAAAATTTGGAATGAGACCCCGCCTTCATGCCAATCAATTGCATCGATCAGGAGGAGTTCAGGTTGGCGTAAGGGTAAATGCCATAAGTGTTGACCATCTTGAAAATATTGGAGACGAGGAGATTAAGGCATTGAAACGCAGCACTACGATACCAACAGCTTTGCCGGGTGCAGCTTTTTTTTTGAATCTGACTTTTCCTCCTGCCAGAGATATAATCAACGCAGGATTGCCTTTGGCTATTGCCTCCGACTATAATCCTGGAAGTGCTCCATCGGGAAATATGTCTTTGATGGTGGCATTAGCGTGTGTGAAAATGCGAATGACACCAGAAGAAGCTTTCAATGCGGCTACCATTAATACTGCCGCGGCTCTTGAGATCTTGGAATCACATGGAAGTATTACCAAAGGGAAAGTGGCCAATGTATATATTACCAAAAAAATACCTTCGCTTTCCTACATACCATATAGTTTCGGGAATCAATTGGTAGATCAGGTTATCCTGGGAGGAAAGCTGATTTCCTAAGGCCTTACTACTTCCACAGATAAAGTGATTGTAGCCTTTAAGCTATCGGCAACTGAACAATATTTTTCCAAGGATAGCCTGACTACCTTTTCCAATTCCTCTTCGGTTACATCAGGAGATGTAATTTTATAATGGCAATGCATCTTGGTGAAAGATTTAGGATGCTCTGATCTTCTGTCTCCAACCGTTTCAATAACGAAGTCGACAATTGTTTTCTTTCTTTTCTTAAGCATCATGATGGTGTCCACTGCCCCACATCCACTCACGGCAGACAGCACTAACTCTGTGGGAGATTGACCTTTTTTTAGTTCTGCTTTACGCATGTCCATGGTTACCTCGTGACCGAGCTCATTAGAACTTACATAAACTTCGTCCTCAATCATGCGGGTAATACTTTTCATAGGCTTATGATTTATCCGCATGAAATTAATTATTATTGTTAGATGCAACTAGTTGATAATCTCAAATTACTAATTCGTGATGTACATGATTTTCCAAGGCCAGGAATTGTATTCAAGGATATAACCCCATTACTGGAAACGCCACAAATAGTTAATAAGGTGGTAAAGGCCCTGGCCAGTCAGAGTAAGGGGACAAAGGTGGATGCAGTGGTGGCTATCGAGGCTCGTGGGTTTCTTTTTGGGTTCTTATTAGCCTATGAATTAGGAGTTCCGTTTGTGCCTGTCCGCAAGGAGGGCAAACTTCCATATCGTAAAATAACGCAGGCCTATACCTTGGAATACGGAACTGCGGCCATTGAGATGCATGAGGATGCCATAAAACCTGGCTGGAAGGTGGTAATTCATGACGATTTGTTGGCCACAGGAGGCACGGCCAACGCAGCGGGGCAATTGGTTGAAAGATTGGGAGGTGAGGTAGCAGGCTTTAGTTTTATTGTCAATCTTGATTTTCTTGGGGGATTCGCACTTTTGCGAAAACAATTCAATCAGGAGCCTCGTTATTTGATTAATTATTAATTCAATAACTTTTGAGTTAATTTTATGTTATAAGTCTGTGATTGATTTACAAAGGATACCGATTTTCCCCTTAACCATATTTCCCCTACCGGGAGAAATGGTGCCACTTCATATTTTCGAGCCTCGCTATCGCCAGCTGCTGGAAGAAGCAGAAATGAGGGATATTGAGTTTGGTATCTTTTATAACCACACGGCCAATGAGCTGAAACTAGGCTCCCTTGTAAAACTGGAAAGTGTGATTAAGCGTTACCCAGGGGGTGAATCCGATATCATTGTGAAATGTGTTGATATTTTTACCATGAATACACTTCATCGGACATTTAAAGACAAGTTGTACCCCGGAGGTGAAGTAGAAAGATGGGCTATTGATTTGAAAAAACCTGCTCCCAAAAAACTACAAAGGGAATTTGAAACTTATCTCAAGCTCCTTATGATATCCAGACCTGAGGGTATTACTTCTTTATATCACATTGCTAATGAGCTCAGTCTAGACAATCAGGATAGGCTAAAATTTGTCTCCAGAGATGAAAACAAAAAAGAAGCTTTTATAATCTCCAGGCTTCGCTATCAATCAACCTTGGTAATGGAGGCGGAAAAGAATAAGGATGTTTTTCATTTGAATTAAATTACTCCAGTTCAATTACTTATCTTTTTCTTTGTCTTTAAAGTATTTTCTGAATAGAAAATGTTTTTGAAGAGCCTTCATGTCCTCATTGAATTTTCCAGAACCTTCATTTAGATTGATAAGTATTTGTCGAAGATCATTCAGCATTATTGAGTCGTTCATTAGTGCGGGAAGGATACCTTGGTCTGATGATAAATTGCGTATGAGCTCATTAATGCTATCCGCAGCTGTCTGAATTTTCTGAGATGCGAATAGTAATTGGTCGACTGTGGATTTGACTTGTTGTTGGGTTATGGTATCATTGAAAATCCAACCGGCTAAGCCTCTTCCTTGATCTACTTCATTTGACATTCTGCCAAACTCAGAAAGAAGTTCATTTGTCTTTTCTGTTGCTATTCTAAGGTTTCTTGTAGTCTGAAAAACCTCTTGCCGGAGACTTGTATCATAAAGTAAATAGGAGACAGTTCCTTTTCCTTGTCGTACATCCTGTACCATTTCTAATAAATCTGAGGTTAACAATGCAGCATTCTCGTTGGTTGTTGTAAGTGTCTTTAGGATGTCGTCAGTTTTAATTCTGCTATAGGTTTGAAGTAGATCACCATCTTTTACGACTTGAGAGTCGCCTTTCCCAGGACTTATATTGATTAGCATATTACCCATCAGTCCATCTGTTCCAATAGTGGCAATGGCATTCTGCTTAATGTGACTTCTTACCTCTTCACGAATACGCATGGTCACTTCAACTGTAGAGTCATTTTGAATTTCAACTGAAAGTACAGAACCTACATTGATACCTGAGAGCCTGACATTATTTCCTACCTGTAATCCATTTACATTTCCAAATTTCACTTTTACCATAAATGTGCTGCTAAAGATGTCACTTTTTTGGCCAATTAGGTAAACAGCAACAATAAGTACTATTGTGCTTATGATTACAAAGAGCCCAAGTTGAAAGTTTCTAGTTCCTGTGTTTTTCATTATGCAGCTATTTCTTCAAAAAATTCTTCCACGACAGGGTCTGTTGATTGTTTCAGTTTATCATAGGTTCCTTCTGTGTAGTTAATTCCATTAGAAAGAATGACGATTCGATTTGTGGTAATCTTCGCACAAGCCAAATCATGGGTGATAATTACCGCAGATGCTTTATACAATGACTGAACATTATTGATCAGGTGACTTATTTCTTTACCGGTAATCGGATCCAATCCTCCTGTAGGTTCATCATATAAAATGATTTTAGGGCGAAGTATTAAAGTTCGTGCAAGGGCTACTCTTTTCTTCATCCCTCCCGACAATTCGGACGGCATGAGGTGAAGCGTATGAAGAAGTCCAACGCTGTCTAGCGCCTCTTCTATCTTTTTGTGCAAGCTAATTCCTGACCTATTTTCTCGATGCCTGCGTAAGGGAAACTCCAGGTTTTCTTTTACCGACATAGAATCATATAATGCGGCTCCCTGGAAAAGAAAGCCCACATCCTTTCTGATTAAATCTAATTCTTTCCGTTTTAGATCGGGTATTGATTTACCAAGAACGATTAGGTTACCTTGATCAATTGGAATTAAACCAATTATACATTTTATTAATACTGACTTTCCTGATCCTGATTTACCCAATACTGCAACATTTTCTCCCTCCTGTAAGGTAAAAGTGAAACCGCGTAAGACGTGATTGTCTCCAAAGGATTTGTACAATTCCTCTATTTCTATTACTGAATTATTTGTGGTCTCATTTTCCATATTCACAATTCATAAAAAATATCAGAAATAAGTACAGCGATAAAATCAATGATGAATACAAGCATTGAACTTATTACTACTGCTTGATTGGCTGTTCTACCTACGCCTTCCGTTCCCTTACTGCTTGTGAAGCCTTTGTAACAAGCTACTATAGCAATGGCAAACCCAAAAAAGAAGGACTTGATGATTGATGGAATCAAGTCTCCATAATTGAGATAATCAAATACTTTGTTGAAGTATAGTTGTAATGATACGCCTCCTTTCAAATACTCGACCAAGGAAGAGCCGCCGAGTGAAATAACATCTGCGGATACAACAAGGACAGGCAGCATGAGTGTAGCTGCAGTTACTCTTGTGATCACGAGATATTTGAATGGATTGGTTCCTGAGACTTCCATGGCGTCAATTTGCTCAGTTACTTTCATGGAGGCGAGTTCTGCGCTAATTCCAGATCCAACTTTTCCTGCGCATATTAAAGCTGTAATTACGGGTCCAATCTCACGCACGATAGCGATTCCCACCATGGATGGCATCCAGGACTCTGCTCCAAATTCAACCAATGTGGGACGGGTCTGAAGTGTCAACACGATTCCCATAATAAATCCTGTTGATCCTACCAACCCGATCGATTTGTTGCCCAGTAAATAGCATTGTCTTAGTAATTCTTGAAATTCATATGGAGGGAATAGTGCCTCCTTAAAGTAGCTCAAGGAGAATGAAGTGATTTCCCCAGTGGTTATAATAAATTTTTTAATTTGACTAAACATGCTTGGCTTATCACCAATAATTTAGCCTCCATAAAGTAATTAAGTAATGACAACAGTCAGTATTTGACCTGACCTTGGCTTGCCCCGCGGATAAGCATCACGTACGTTATCTTACTTTTTTATGATTGATTTTTCTGGTAAAACCACATACTTACTGGCAGCCTTGATCGTAGGTGAGGAAATATCTAGAACCTTTCAAGTAGGTTTTTCCGTCTGCATAAGATAGTGAATAAAAATATAAACGAAAGTAGTTAATTTGCCATAACTATGATTTTGAATATTTTCTCACCATGGCAGCAAGTAGTTTACATATTTCTGCGATATTGACCGCCAACTTCAAATAATGCTTTTGTGATTTGACCAAGGGAGCAAACTTTGGCAGCTTCCATTAAGGCCTCGAATAAGTTCTTATTTTGAATAGCGGATTGTTGCGTGTTATCCAGTTGACCCTGTGCGTTGTTTGCTTGAAATTTGTGCATATTTTTTAACATGCTGATTTGATACTCTTTTTCTTCAGTTGTCGCCCTGATCACTTCTTGAGGAATAATTGTGGGAGACCCTTTAGAACTTAGAAAGGTGTTGACACCAATGATGGGATACTCACCGGTATGCTTTAAGGTTTCATAATAGAGACTTTCCTCCTGAATTTTACCACGCTGATACATTGTCTCCATTGCACCTAACACGCCTCCACGTTCTGTGATGCGGTCAAATTCTATTAATACCGCTTCCTCTACCAGATCAGTTAACTCTTCAATAATGAACGATCCCTGTAATGGATTTTCATTTTTAGCCAGCCCTAGTTCTTTGTTGATAATAA
>DATCZR010000378.1:0-9082 GCA_036525835.1 Cyclobacteriaceae bacterium | reverse complement strand
GAATGATGAAGTCTGGAAGAGTAAAAGGACGTTCTCAGTTTGCTGCGGCTTGAATTTGGATGATCCAATACAAAACAGCGGAGGATATTCAGTTAATTAAAGAGGGAGCCCAAATTCTTGGGAAAGCCCACGGTGAAGTCGCCAAGCTTATAAAGCCTGGAGTCAAAACCAAGGAACTGGATAAAATCGCTGACGAGTACATTATGGATCATGGAGGCTTGCCTTCTTTTAAAGATTATAATGGCTTTCCGGCAGCCTTGTGCATCTCTGTCAATGAGACAGTGGTTCATGGGTTTCCAAGTCATTATGAATTAACAGAGTCGGATGTGATTTCCGTGGATTGTGGGGTTTTTTATAAAGGCTTTCACAGTGACTCGGCTTATACGTATCCACTGGAAGGTGTGTCTCCTGAAGTACTTGATCTATTAGATCGAACTTACGACTCGCTTTTTCTGGGTATTGCGCAGGCTAAGCCTGGCAACCGGATTGGTGATATCAGTTTTGCTATACAAAATTATGTGGAGCAATTTGGATACGGAGTGGTAAGAGAGCTGGTAGGTCATGGAGTAGGCAAAGACCTTCATGAAGATCCTGAAGTACCCAATTACGGAAAGCGGGGACGGGGTTCAAAGATTACAGCTGGTATGGTGTTTGCCATCGAGCCGATGATTAATCTGGGGACCAAAAGAGTGGTTCAGGAAAACGATGGGTGGACCATTCGTACGGCCGACAGAAAGCCATCAGCTCACTTTGAGCATACGGTGGCCATCTTGGAGGACAGAACTGAAGTGTTAACGACTCATGAATATATAGAACGAAACTATAAGTATAAGTGGCGAAACAAAAGTCGATAGAGCAGGACGGTACAATTTTGGAAGCGTTATCCAATGCGATGTTTCGCGTGCAATTGGAAAACGGCCATGAGGTACTGGCACATATTTCAGGAAAGATGCGGATGCATTACATCCGCATTCTGCCTGGCGATAAGGTGAAACTGGAGATGTCGCCTTATGATTTAACAAAAGGAAGGATAACTTTTAGATATAAGTAAGATGAAGGTAAGAGCATCCATAAAGAAACGCAGCGCTGATTGCAAGATCATCAGGCGCAAGGGCAAATTGTATGTGATTAACAAGAAGAATCCGAGATATAAACAAAGACAAGGATAATTATGGCACGTATCGCTGGTGTAGATATTCCCGATAACAAAAGAGGTGAGGTTAGTTTGACTTACATCTATGGCATTGGCCGTAGATCAGCTCAAAAAATTCTTACTCAAGCTAACGTGGAATTTGACAAAAAGGTAAAGGACTGGAATGACGATGAGTCAAATGCCATTCGTGCCCTTATTGCAGAGCAATTTAAAATCGAAGGTGTGCTTAAGTCTGAAGTTCAGTTGAGCATTAAACGATTGATGGATATCGGATGTTACCGAGGCTTGAGACACCGCAGAGGATTGCCGGTGAGAGGTCAGGGAACTAAGAACAACGCACGTACACGCAAAGGAAAGCGTAAGACCGTAGCAAATAAGAAGAAGGCAGTTAAAGGATAATAAATAAGAAAATACTTTTCAAATGGCGCAGGCAGAAAAGAAGAAAGACAAGAGTAAGAAGCGGGTTGTTACCGTGGAGGCAACTGGACAAATTCATATCCAGGCTACGTTCAACAACATTATCATTTCCATAACCAACATGGCAGGTCAGGTGGTATCCTGGGCTTCCGCTGGAAAGATGGGCTTTAAAGGCTCTAAGAAAAATACGCCCTATGCAGCACAAACGGCAGCACAGGAGTGTGGCACCAAGGCCTATGAATTGGGATTGCGCAAAGCAGAAGTATTTGTGAAGGGTCCAGGATCAGGTCGTGAGTCAGCGATTCGTACACTGCAGGGTGTAGGAATTGAAATCACTACCATCCGTGACGTTACCCCCTTACCGCATAACGGTTGTCGTCCGCCTAAGAAAAGAAGAGTTTAATTAATAAGAGCATAATCTAGCCATGGCAAGATATACAGGTCCTAAAACAAAAATTTCAAGAAGGTTCAACGAGCCTATTCTTGGCGATAGCAAAGCGCTGGCGAAGAAAAACTATCCTCCTGGACAACACGGGAAAGGTAAAAAACGCAAGCAATCAGAATACGCAGTGCAGTTGGCTGAAAAACAAAAAGCCAAGTACATATATGGTGTGTTGGAGAAGCAATTCGAAAACATTTTCGATAAGGCATCTAGCAAAAAGGGTATCACTGGCGAGATACTTCTTCAGCTGTTGGAGTCAAGATTGGATAATACCGTTTATCGTTTGGGGGTTGCTCCTACACGCAGGGCTGCTCGTCAATTAGTGGTGCATAAGCACATCTTGGTCAATGGTGATGTTGTTAATATTCCATCTTATACTTTGCGTCCTGGGGACTCAGTAGAAGTAAGAGAGAAATCAAAGTCTTTGGAAACCATCACCGACTGTCTGGCATCTCAATCGCCTAAAAGACACAGCTGGTTAGAGTGGGACGAAAATGGTATGACTGGAAAGTTGATTACCGTGCCGCCTCGCGCTGATATTCCTGAGAATATTAATGAGCAGTTGATTGTCGAGTTGTACTCTAAGTAATTCTTAACATTAAATAAAATTACCTATGTCAATATTAGCATTTCAAATGCCAGAAAAGGTTGTAATGGAAAAGTCCGATGATTTTCGCGGCCTTTTCACATTTAAACCTCTGGAAAGAGGATACGGAGTAACGATCGGTAATGCACTAAGAAGAATTTTACTTTCTTCATTGGAAGGATATGCCATCACTGGCATTAAGATTCCTGGTGTTTTGCATGAGTTTTCAACCATCGAAGGTGTAGTAGAAGATGTATCAGAGATCATCTTGAATTTAAAGCAGGTTCGCCTGAGAAAGAATTCAGATAACTTCGAAACCAAAGTAACGGTAAGCATCAAAAAGCAAAAGCAGTTCACCGCTGGTGATATTGCCAAATTTACTTCCGGCTTTGATGTGTTAAATCCTGATCACGTTATCTGTAATTTAGATGAGTCAGCTCAGTTTGAAATGGAAATGACCATTGAAAAAGGTCGTGGCTATTTGCCTGCTGAGGAGAATAAGCCCACTGAACAATTATTTGGCTTCATTCCGATCGATGCGATTTTCACTCCTGTAAAAAATGTAAAATACAGTGTGGAGAATACCCGTGTAGAGCAGAAGACTGACTATGAGAAGTTGGTGATCGACATTGAAACAGATGGTTCCATACACCCTGAAAAAGCGTTGGAAGGAGCTGCCTTTATTTTGATTCAGCATTTCCGTCTATTCTCAGATAAGTCAATTGAACTGGAGACCGGCAAAGACAGCGAAATAGAGCAGGTGGATGAGGAGATGCTGCACATGAGAAAACTATTGAAAACACCTTTGCACGACCTGGATCTTTCTGTTCGTGCATACAACTGCCTCAAAGCAGCCGATGTAAAGTCCCTGGGTGACCTGGTAAGATTGGAGATCTCAGACATGATGAAGTTTAGAAATTTTGGTAAAAAATCTCTGGCTGAACTTGAGCAGCTGGTAGCTGAGAAGAACCTTACCTTCGGTATGGATCTTGGAAAGTATAAATTGGAAGAAGACTAATGAGACACGGAAAGAAAATTAACCACTTAGGCAGGCAGTCGGCACACCGCCATGCGCTACTTTCTAACATGGCATCGTCATTGATTCTGAACAAAAGAATTACGACTACAGTAGCCAAAGCGAAAGCGTTGCGCAAGTATGTAGAGCCTTTGCTTACCAAATCAAAGACCGATACAACCCACTCACGCAGGGTAGTGTTTTCTTATCTTCAAAATAAGGAGACCGTATCTATGTTGTTTGGAGAGGTAGCTTCCAGGATCGCTGAGCGTCCGGGAGGGTATACCCGCATCATCAAATTTGGCGATGCCCGTCATGGCGATAACGCAGAAATGTGCCTGATGGAATTGGTTGACTTCAATGATGTTTACAAGAAAGAGACCGTGGAGAAGAAAGCCAAGACCCGTAGAGGTCGCAAAGGCAAGAAGGCAGCGGGTGAAACAGAGGAGGCTGCAGTAGAAGCAGCTTCTGCGGAGGAACCTAAAGCCAAGAAAGCAGCCCCAAAAAGGGCAGCAAAGAAAACAACTAAGAAGAAAGACGAGAAATAGTGTACTATTTCATTGAAATAGAAGGGGTCAGCGTTAGAACTGACCCTTTTTTTATGCCCTGTTTTCAACGGGAAATTTTATGGGAGATATCCCCGGATCAAATTCGAAACGCCTTATTTTTGTCAAACCACAAATCATGATGAACGACAACAAAAAAGCTTACTTACTACTTGCCGATGGACTAATCATTGAAGGAAAGGCGATTGGAAAAATGGGAACCTCTGGAGGAGAAATTTGCTTCAATACCGGTATGACCGGATACCAGGAGATTTATACTGATCCCTCTTATTACGGACAGATAGTAGTAAACACTACCGCTCATATTGGCAATTACGGAGCCATGGATGAAGAGCAGGAATCTGAAAGCCCAAAAATAAAAGGCCTTGTGGTAAATGAGTTTAGTGAAGACTACAGCCGCAAATTGGCCACGGAAAGCCTACAGGATTACCTCGAAAAAAATAATATCGTTGGCATTACAGACATTGACACCAGGATGTTGGTGAGACACATCCGAAGCAAGGGCGCGATGAATGCCATCATATCATCAGAGCTGGAGCCCGAAGCGCTGAAGGAAGAATTGAAAAATGTTCCTTCGATGGATGGATTGGAGCTGGCTTCCGTTGTAAGCACAAAAAAACCTTACTTCGTGGGTGACGCCAATTCCGGTTTTAGGGTGGCCGTGCTGGACGTGGGTATCAAGAAAAGTATTCTCACCAATATGGCTAATCGTAACTGCTATTGTCAGGTATTTCCTGCTAAAACTACTTTTGAGGAGATGGAAACATGGGAACCGCATGGTTATTTCCTCAGTAACGGTCCCGGTGATCCAGCTACTATGGATTATGCCATTGAAACCGTGAAAAAAATCATGACTTCAGACAAACCTGTGTTTGGTATTTGCTTGGGCCATCAGTTATTGGCTCTGGCCAATGGCATCTCTACTTATAAAATGCACCATGGTCACCGTGGACTCAATCATCCGGTAAAAAATTTGATTAGCGGGCTGGGCGAGATGACCTCCCAGAATCACGGCTTTGCAGTGAGCGAAAAAGATATAGAAGCAAACGATCAGGTTGAAGTAACGCATGTACACCTCAATGACAAAACCATCATGGGGCTGAAAGTGAAAGAAAAAAATGCGTTTTCAGTACAATATCATCCGGAAGCTTCACCCGGTCCGCATGACTCAAGATACCTCTTCGATCAGTTTGTCGACATGATTCGTGCCAGCCAATTGGTAGAAACAAAATAGGAATACTAATAACCAAGAACTTATAACTAAAACTAAACGAAAGTGAGTTTAATCGAAAACATACACGCCCGCCAAATTTTGGATAGCCGCGGAAATCCAACGATCGAAGTTGATGTCATTACCGAATCAGGCGCGTTCGGAAGAGCTGCTGTTCCTTCGGGAGCATCTACCGGTATGCACGAAGCCGTTGAGCTGCGCGATGGCGACAAGAAAAAATACATGGGCAAAGGCATATTGAAAGCCGTGAAGAATGTCAATGACATTATTGCGGAAGAACTTATTGGCTTTCATGTATTCGATCAGAACCTGCTGGACAAAATTATGCTGGAGATAGACGGCACCAAAAACAAAAGTAAGATGGGTGCCAATGCCATATTGGGTGTGTCTTTGGCCATTGCCAAAGCGGCTGCGATGGAGTCTGGCCAGTCATTGTTTAGGTACATCGGAGGCGTCAATGCCAACACATTGCCTGTGCCAATGATGAACATACTAAATGGAGGCAGCCATGCAGACAACTCCATCGACTTTCAGGAGTTTATGGTGATGCCTGTGAAGGCAGATACTTTTTCTGAAGCGCTGCGCATGGGCACCGAGGTGTTTCATAATCTAAAAAAAGTATTGCATGATCAGGGACTGTCTACCAATGTGGGGGACGAGGGCGGATTTGCCCCCAACATCAAGAGCAACGAAGCAGCCATAGAAGTAATTTTGAAAGCCATTGAGAAAGCAGGCTACAAGCCGGGTGAGGATATTTTTATCGCCATGGATGCGGCAGCCTCTGAATTCTATGATGCCAAGTCCAAGACCTATCACTTCAAGAAGTCTTCAGGTAAGAAATTGAAATCGGCCGAGATGGTGGACTACTGGACCAAGTGGATAAAGAAATATCCGATCGTGTCTCTCGAGGATGGTATGGATGAAAACGACTGGACAGGCTGGAAACAGCTCACCGACAAAGTAGGTGAGAAGGTACAGTTGGTAGGAGACGATTTGTTTGTCACCAATGTGGACTTCCTGAAAAAGGGAATCGATCAGGGTGTGGCCAACTCGATATTGGTGAAGGTAAACCAGATTGGTTCGTTGACAGAAACCATCAACACGGTGAATCTGGCCAAGCGCAACGCCTACAAGAGCGTGATGTCACACCGCAGTGGAGAGACTGAAGACAACACCATTGCCGATTTGGCGGTAGCATTGAATACCGGGCAGATCAAGACCGGCTCCGCCTCCCGTTCCGACCGTATGGCCAAGTACAACCAGCTGCTGAGGATAGAGGAGGAGTTGGGCGAGACGGCCTACTTCCCGGGTAAGAACTTTTAGTTACCCTTAGCGCATTATAATGAAGATAGCATCCTGAATTAAGGGTGTTATTTTTTTTACCTAGGATTCTTTAACCATTGGCTCGTGTCCTCAAGAACCAGCCTTTGGGGAGGGATTTAGTAACTTGCACCATGCCCGAACACTCTCAATTCAAGCGACCCCCCAAGAAATACGCCCCTAAAGGACTTACCATTCTTTTTGAAGACAGAGATATTATTGCCGTGGATAAAATAAATGGATTGCTCACCATCAGCAGTGCGAGCGAAAAGGAAAATACCGCCCACTTTATTTTGAATGACTACGTGCAGAAAGGAAATCCAAAATCCAAGAACAGGGTATACATCGTGCACCGGTTGGATCAGGATACTTCTGGGGTGTTGGTGTTTGCTAAAAGTGAACAAGCCAAAAAATATCTTCAGGATGCCTGGCAAATTTTTACCAAAACTTATATAGCCGTAGTGCATGGCATCTTGCAACCTAAGGAAGATGTGCTCACCTCATACCTCACAGAAAGCGAAGCCTACAAAGTATATTCCGTCAGAGATGAGTCTCAGGGGAAGTTGGCAGAAACGGGCTATACCGTAATAAAGGAGTCAAAGCATTTCAGTTTGCTAGAAGTCAAATTGTTTACAGGCAGAAAACATCAGATACGTGTGCACTTTTCAGAAATAGGTCATCCGGTGGCGGGTGACAAAGTGTATGGCAAGAAAGATGGTATTAAAAGACTGGCCCTGCATGCAGCGTCACTCACCATCAAGCATCCTTACTCCAAAGCGGAAATCACTTTTGAAGCGGCCATTCCCAATTATTTTAAAAGTATCCTGAAAGGTTAAAAATGCAATTGGTTATATAAAAGGCATCATGCAAACATCGCCTCGGGACCAATTCAACGAATTATCTTTCTATACCCTGTCGCACCCGGATACCGCCTACTTTTTCACCAGCACATCGTGGATGTGTACAAGGCACAATCGGTTACCGCCCAAACAAAATCCATCGCCATCACATTTTCGTTGCTTGGCCTTTACCTTTATCTGGAGAAAGGTTTTACGGGCAGAGAGGTACAGCTGGCCCATATGAAGTTGGCCGAAAACAAAAGACCATGGCCGCAACTTGAATTACCTATGCAGCGCGGGGATATAACAGTTATCGATGTATTGCAAGCAGTGCCCGGTGAACCGCGTGACTTGATGATCAGGAAATGGTGCGCAGCAGTATGGAATGCTTATGCCCCTGTCTGGCGTGATTCAATTGCTGCATTAGCGGAGGAGGTACGCACTGGAGGAGATGACGGTCCTTAATATGCGTAAGCAACTAGCTGTGATAAACCCTGGAATCAACAATCAATCCATTTTTTACGTCTAAGGTTTCTCCTACCCGTATGTCTTCCTGGCCTTGCACGTGTCTTGTGTATTCCATAAAAACCCTGTTACTGTTCGTAGTCAGTTGCACGACTTCATAGCGTAACGTAGGCAAGCGATCAAAGGAATCTTGCCACCATTTGCGCAAATCATTTTTTCCTTTGATTAACCCAAGCGTTTCGGGCTGTCTCACCTTCAACTTCGGGCTGTAATGTTGAGCTTCATCGTGGTACAAGGCAAGCAAACCTTCCAAGTCGTGGGCATTGAAAGCTGCGAACCACCGGGTAGCTATTTGCAGGAGTTCTTTTTCCATCATATAGGTTAAATAAAATACAAGATACACTCAATAATTTATGCTGAATGACCCTTCCCCTAGGGAGGGGTCTGGGCTGAGAGATTCATCACCTCCCTCCATATCTCACATTTACTTTTGTAAATTGATCATTGAATCCATGAAGCTTCAGCAAACCCAATATCAAGAAATCCTCAATGCGTTAGATGACTTTCAAATTACACACGAGCTACTTTTTCTCGTAAAAAAGAAAGGCAGGGTCAGGGTTCAGATAGAAGGTGTCGATTCAGCTTTCGAATTCTTCAAAAGAGAATCGGGTTCACTTGCTGAAGAAACAAAAGAATGACAGAAATCGGAACACTATGAACTGAGCATAGTGGGTAATGAAGCTCATGTGGCTGATTGGATAGAATTGGTCAATCACCTAAAAAGATGGCTTCATACATTTCAATGACCTAGAATATTTTTTCCAATATCAGAATATAAGTCCCATTTTGGGATTATTTGAGATACTTAATGAGTTAACCCTACCCAAAAAATGCCATTTTTAGCCTGTATTTAAGGTTTTTAACTTATAATGAAAATATCGAACACTTTTTGATCTAAGAATAGGTGTAAAACACTTATTACCATGATTACCTTATTCATCCTCGTAGTAGCACTGACCTTAGTGGCCTTTATCGCGGTGTTGGGAGT
>DATCZR010000377.1:0-7299 GCA_036525835.1 Cyclobacteriaceae bacterium | reverse complement strand
TTAACATCAGCGGATGGGTATTGAGCACTAATATCAGCTGTGGCTGGTACACTGGAGCTAACCTCCCAATACCTGGTTATGAAGTCAGTAGAACTCGCATTATTCGGATGCTTGGCATCAGTAACAGAAACTCCAACATCGGATGACCCACTAGTAACATTGACAGTGATTGGTGAATACTCATATGTACCTGTATTGTCACCAATGGGAAATGTGAATGAACCATTAAGTCCTTGTTTAATAACCTGACTGCCGCCAGTGGCAATAATCATTTTGCTAGCATCCGGTGTAACCGTAATAGATGCACTTGAAGCTAAAGTCAAATCAACTCCATCAATATTTAAACGGGAATCAAGTGTAAGCACTCCATTAACAGTTGTGGCGCCACCAAGTAATGCCTCCCCGCTTGATTGGTTTATATGTAAATTATTGTAAGCACCAGAAGTAACTATCTGAGATGATCCATAATATTCAACTGTTCCACTAATTACAGCAAGACCATTTGAAGAACCTGAAAAGCGCAAAGTTCCGGAATTTGTTATGGTTCCAGGTGACAATGTATTAGATCCCAGATCAAAAACAGATGAATTGTCTAGGGTTAATCCTACAACTATTGCACCACTTGCATTTTTAGACCCAGCTCCTGTCAATGTTAAGTTATTGTAATTTACCGAAGCAACAGATTGAGCTAAAGCACTATTAAAAATTACCGTTCCATTGTTATGGCTAAAAGTTCCAGAATTATTAAAATCACCTCCGATTGTCAAGTTACCGGATGTAGACAATAAAGTACCTCCACTAATTGTCAATGCATCTAGTGTTACGGGATTAGAACCAAAACTTAATACACCAGATCCCCCTTTGGTTAAATCAAATGATGAAGCAGAAACTACTCCTCCAATTGATAGGGTAGCCGCATTAACAGTCACCTGACTATTTGAAGTAAAGGAGACATTACCACTTCCAAGATTCAAATTATTAGTACCAGTAAAAGTAAAATCCCCGCCTATAGAAATCGGATGATTATCAGTTGTAATTGTTCCCCCTGAGGTATTGTCAATTGTTCCACCATTAATAGTAAATGTACCTGCCGCCGTACCTAATGCATTTGCATTGTTAATATTTAAGGTTCCTGTATTTAAAGTGGTTCCACCTGAAAATGTATTGACGCCTGTCAAAGTCAGAGTCCCGCTGCCAGCTTTGGTTATTTCTACACCACCCCCTCCAATGATTCCGCCTACTGTTAAATTACCTGCATTGACTGTTACCTGGCGGCTAGCACTTGGAGTTACTGCTCCGGTTCCAAGATTCAAATCATTTGTACCAATAAATGCGAAGTCACTATTCCAGTTCTGTGCATTATTATTTGAAATTGTAATCGATCCCCCAGAAGTGTTGTCTATCGATCCTCCAGCTAGAATTAAAGTTCCTGTGCCAATAGCCGTTGCGCTATTAATATTTAGAGTGCCTGATGATACTGTAGTTGAACCAGAATATGTATTATTTCCTGATAATGTAAGTGCATTTGTTCCAGACTTTTCTATTCCGTTTGCACCCGTTATTTGCCCTGAGATTAAAGAGCCTCCAGCACTATTTGCATTAAAAATTCGGTTTGCACCTCCCAAACTAATATCAGCCGAAATTTCAGCCTGACTTCCACTAGCGTTGAAAGTAACCGGCCCGCCTAAAGTTAAGAAACCAGTTCCTCCGCTTGTTAAAGTTGAACCAGTCATAGATACGGAGCCTGTTGAAACATTAGAATTTCCTAAAATCAACGATCCATCACTAACCGTTAAAGCATTAGTAATAATTACAGAATTGGTAAGTGTAACATCTGCAGGATTATTGAGCGTCAGATTACTAACATTTACAGGTAATCCTGTACCAGTTATTTGAGAAGCCGTGCCGTTATACGTATAATTTGCAGCTGTTGAAAATGATCTTGACCCCTGAATTTGTATAGCCCCAGAAGTTCCTGATGCTGAAATTCCGGACGTTACACCAATTTCTAAAGTTGCAGCAGCACCCAGCAAAAAATCTGAAAAGTTAGTACCTTCGTTAATTAATCCAGTAGATGGAATAGCTAGGGTACCATTTGCCAACATAATAATATTGGCTGGCCCGCTGTCTAGTGTCAATATTCCATCTATTGAACTAATTGATCCGCTGGCTAATGTTAGATCAATTGCTCCATTATTTGATCCATCGCCGATTGCTAGCGTTTTACCGCTAGCAATTGAAAGAGATGAAGTAATTGTTATTGTAGCTGCTGGACCTGCATTTCTATCGAAAATTACAGAGCCATTTACGGTTAAGTTTGCAATACTTTGAGTGGGTACATCTATAATTGGGGCAGATTGATCAAATGGTATAATTACTGTAGCACCTGGTGCCGGGACCGAATTTGTTGACCAGTTAGATGGAGTTGCCCAAGATCCTCCGGTAATTGGAAGCCAGGTTTGTGACCATGAGACATGGCTAACAAGCAGGAAAAAGAATAATAAGAAAAGCTTTTGAACGCGGAATAATGACCACAAGGCACAAATCTTTAGGGAAGCAAGTCTTTGTCTTTGATTTAGATACATGGGTGGTCTGCCAACTAAAAAAATTAATATAGACTAAGCTATAAAAGTAACCATTTTGATCTCAAAAAGGGATTATTTCGAAAATTTACCTTCCCGGTTCACTTTGATGAAGGTCATCTTCTTTTCCCCATCTGCGCCAATGGCAAAAGTGCCGATTATCCCGATTGAACCATCAGGCAATTCCATGACTGCCCCTACTTCATCATCCAATTCTCCACCGAAAATGATTGGATTGGGCCAAACCACTGAACCCCCATTATCAATTTTGTTTAAATAAAAATTTTGAACTCCGGATGACTTGTCATTTGCTAATATTAAGAAGCCTGAAGTTGATGGTGCATAAACCGTAACCATATCTGCAGATGTAGGTCCAAGGTCAACCGACAGCGTCTTTTGAAATTGTAGCTCAAGGCTCTTTCTCAATTTTACTATAAAAATATCGGTTGAAGTTGCTGACTTTGAAACTCCTCCTAGAAGATAGCCATCTCCAGATTGTACGGGCACAGAAATGGCACTTGTCAATATCTCTGAAGTTGTAGCTACATTTATTACAATAGGATTTGTTGACTCCCCAAAATAACCAATGGGGTCAAAATAGAAATTAAAATTACCTCCAAGGTCGGTGGAGCCAAAAATTATAGATTCAACTTCTGGTCGACTTGGTATTGAAATCAGAAATGTCTTGGTAGCTATATCTTCAAGACCTTGGCCGGATGTTTGCCCCCAACTACCCATTAATGGAGTTAACTCAACAAGGTTGTCAGAAAATCTCAAAAGCATCGCATCACGGATATCACCTGTTTGCGGATCCAACTCAGTATTGGATGTTGATCCGGATACAATAAATCCATCGGATGTTTGGGTTATAGAATTAGCTACCTCGTCGGTATCCTGGCCGCTAATTTTAAATGAAACTGTGTCTCTGACGATTTCAACACCAGTCAAGGTTAAGGTCATTATGAGTACGTCATTTGTGCCTGAACCATCCTTCACGTCTGCTACAATTGCCAATCTTCCATCATTAGTCAGTTCAATATCCTTGGCAGTGGCTGCAGTTGGCGTTACAATAGTGTTCTCCCAAATAACAGTGCCATTCTGATCAATATTTACCAGATACAATTGCTTAATCCCGCCAACTTCTGTAGTGCCAAATAACGTAATGGTACCATCTGCATTAAGCACGGCATCCACACCTTCCTGGTTGCCATTGGCTCCGTAGAATTTAACAAAGAAACTATTTTCCGGGGGATCAATGGATGATGCCGTATCGCAGCTCCAAACAGCGAGCATTCCTAAAATTCCAAATAGCCAAATCTTCGTTCTCATGCTAGTTGTCTTCTTTAGAAATATCCCTTAACACTTTTTTCGTTTTGGCTCTTTTAATTTTCCTTGGGTTATACAGTGGCCTTACGTAACCAAAGGACAAGGAAATATTATCAAGTCGGAACAATCCACCAGTCCATCGGTAGCTAGCAACTTCCGGGGAAAAATTCCCATTCTCATCATAATACAATTCCGAAACCTTTGTGAGGTTAGACAGCCCCATGACATATCGCAAATCGGCAAATACAAAGTCGTGCCCAATCTTATAATAAGCCCCTCCTCCAAACACTAAAGAGCGATTAAGGAAATTCCTTTTATACCCGATGTTCACATCCGGTCCTTCGGTAGGCACCTGACTTCCTTGCTGACGCTCACCAGTTGAAAGTACCACCGGACTTCTATTATCATATCTCAGCTCTTCGGAAGCTCGCAACAAAAGATTAAGCGAAACCCCCGCATATCCAAATGGCCGGATCTTTCCAAAGTTGTCTCTGTACTTTATATACAATGGAATATCCACCCAGGTATGCCGTTCAATGGCCTCTTGAGAGTCATCAATCGAAATACCCTCGATGGTGGTTTTGAAAGATTTAAAGGCTACTGTCGCTTCTAATCCTATGCTCAGGTTGTCGTTGTAATTCCAATCAATGCCCCCACCGAATTGCAATGATGGCCTAAAACCGTTTGACATATTGGTTTTATAGCCTTCGGTTGTATTCTCGTGAATAATTCGAGGAGCAGATGCATTTGTGCCAAATCTTACATGTGGTGTAAAGACAGGTGTAGCAGTGAATTTTTTACTTAAGTAAACTATGTCAACAGGGTCTTTCTCGGTATCTGCCACATATTCCGGATCTGCTTCAAGTAATTTTAGGTAACTGTTTTCAGCAGCAATAGGATCATCCAAAATAAGGTAAGCCTGCGTTAACAAATGGTATGCCTGCACCCGCTGTTCAGTGGTAAATCCATTCTCCAGGCAACTTTGCAAAAGCGATGAGATACCAAAGAAATGTCCCTCATTAAATTCTTCATTAGCGAGGACAAGTTTTTCCGTGCACCCCATATCCTGACCGAAAGCCAGAATAGTGCAGGAACTGAGGATAAAGCCAACAAGAATCGATTTCAAACTGCGCAGCGTCTAATTGATAATCTCAAAACAATACATATACAAATTCAAAAAAAATAACATTTGCCAATTTTAAAAGTCACTTATCAATAAACTTTTACAAGTAGTTTCATATCCTATGCCATTGGCTACATATATCTCCCATTCTTCAGGGCTCATGTTTCTGGTCAACTTTGGACAAACCTGCTCAGCCAACATCCTGGTATCAGTAGGCCATACCCTAATCTCACCATTATTACATGATGCCAATAGGTAATCAGAACCCTTGGCAAAGCCAATATCCCAGATGTTGCCGTTATTGTTGTCCATCAGAATGGGTAAGTCTTCTTCCTGATCAACCACCCACATTTGAAGTTTGCGGTCTAATCCGGCACTAGCCAAAAGCAATCCATCCGGACTAAATCTGATAGCCGAAATGCCTGATTTATGACCCGACAATTCCTTGGTGACCGATTTGGTCTTCGTATCAAATAGTTTCACCACACCTCTAATCGGGCTAAATTGTTCATTCAATACTTCGACTCCATAGGCAACTAAATTTTTTGTGGAATGAAATGCAACAGATAAAACTCTGTTAGGTGCCTCGTTAATGGCAATTTCATAGGTATTCGTTTTCAGGTTAACCAATACCAATTCTCCTGAAGTGGCTACCCCAGCCAGCCAATTGCCATCGCCACTGATATCAATGGCTTTCAAACTAAATGGAAGCGTCAATAACTGCCTGCTTATGCCTGTTGCCTGATTGGTAAAACGCAAACTCTTGTCTGATGCCGATGAGATAAACCCAGAATCATCAGGTAAAAATCTGATGTCATTGATTGAACCCTTGTGACCCTCTACCCTAACCGGATTGTTGCTATCTCCTGGCTTGTAGATTTGTATGTAGCTGGAATCACTGCCATTAACCAAATATCTTTCATCATTGCTTAGCCTTAGCACCCTGTTGGGGAATGGATTGGCTGCAAGTTGGGCCCCCATCTTCTGAGTTATATAATCACCACCGTAAATCCTTCCGTCATTTCCAGTTGTATAGAATGAATTATCATTTTTAGAGACAGCCAGCGCATACATCCTGTTCTTCAATTTGCCAGGGACAAACAGTGCGTTGTAATTTGAACCGGACAACTTAGCATTTGCATTGTAAAGACCACTGAAGACATATGAGTCGTATTTCTTACCGTCATACTTGGTATGAAACAAGTAGCCTTGCATGGCAAGTAATCCCGCCAGGTTAGCATCGTCAATACCCTCTACTTTGGCCTCCATGGATTGGGCTACTGATAAGAAGAGCAATCGATTGGCCTTTTCAAGGGCTTGCTCTGCTCTTTCATATTCTTTCTTAAACCCTTCTGTTGCATTATTGGCAATTATGGTTTGCTCTTTAGCAATTTTGGTTTGGGCCTCAGCAATTCTCAAATTAATCAATGCTTCTTGCCTTGCCGCATTGGCAATTTGTACAGCAGCTTCAAGGTCTTTTGTTAACTGGTTGGCTCTCGCTAATGCTATCTCAGTTTTCTTTGTTTGATCAACGGCCACATTCCTAGCAGCTTCGGCTTCTTGCGCTGCCAAAACTGCTAATTCCCTTTGTTGTTCTGCCACTCTTAGATTTTGTTCCGCTGCAATTTGTTGTGTCAATCCAAAGAAGAAGAAGGCAATGGCTATCAGTAAGAAAATGGCCAAAATAATATTGGTAATCCTGGCCCTGCGCAAAATCCGTTTTTGCAGTAGCTCCTGGTTCTTAAGTTCGGCCTCATAGGTGATCCGGCTGGTATCCAGAAAAACGATGGCCCGCTCAAAAGCGATATCATACCGTTGCGCCCAGGCTCTTGTGGGTTTCTGTTTCTTCTGCCAGTTCAGGGCCAATTGCAAATCCGGTGGTCGCCATAATCCCGTTTTACCAATTTGATACATGGCTGCCGCCTCTGAAATTCGCGTATAAGTCCGTGCTGAATCAGATTCCTCGTCCACCCAATTGGAGAGTCGATTCCATATACGCATGATACTTTCGTGAGAAAGTTCAACAATTGAATCAGCATGTAACCGCACAGCAGCGTCCGGCATTAAAAAAGAACGTCCCGGTTTTCTAAATCTTTCGATCACCTTAATAACATCCTCGACGGACGTTTCCGCAATCTGAACCACTTCACTCACCCTGCAAGGGCGTCTCATTCCCAAGCTGTCTTCCCCTTTCTCGGTCACATTCTTAAAAAGGATTTCAGCTATTTCCTTTTCTCTGCTGGTGAGCTCATCGAAAGCTTCATTGGC
>DATCZR010000376.1:0-15031 GCA_036525835.1 Cyclobacteriaceae bacterium | reverse complement strand
CACCGGGGGTATCTCATCATGAGCCAGGAGGATTTACTTCTCGAGAAATTATTTCGTTAATACAAAACTTGAATGGCGATATTGTAGGAGCTGATCTGGTTGAATTTAACCCGACACGGGATGCATCGGGCATTACGGCTATGTTGGCGGCAAAGCTGTTTAAGGAGTTATTGGCGAAGCTATTGATTAACAGGAATGCCTAAAGATCTCTTTTCTGGACATGCAAGAGAATACGCGGCCTTTCGTCCGAGCTATCCGGATGAACTCATACAATTTATCATTAAGCACGCATCTAAATTTGATCGTACGTGGGATTGCGGTGCGGGCAGCGGACAAGTAGCGCGGAAACTAGCTCCATTTTTCGGACAAGTTGATGCAACGGATATTAGTGCCCATCAATTGGATCAAGCCCCTCGGATTAAGAACATCACCTACCAGCTTAGTAAAGCAGAGGAATCTCCGTTTTTAACTGACACATTTGATTTAATTTGTGTAGGTCATGCGGTGCATTGGTTTGATGTAGAGAAATTCTTTTTAGAGTGTAGTAGGGTAGGTGGTAAAAACGCAGTTGTTGCATTGTTCGGCTACTCATTGGTCAGGTTAAATAGTGCTTTTAACGAAGTCTTGGACCGATTTTATTATGACTTCATTTACCCCTATTGGAAGAGAACGAAAAATAGTTGACAGTGAATATCAATCTAGTAAGTTTCCTTTCGAGGAAATTCCATCCAGGAAATTTAAAATAGAAGTCAATTGGAGTCTGTCAGGCATGCAGGGTTATCTAAATACCTGGTCTTCGGTTCAGAAATATATCAAGGTAAATAAGGTTAATCCAGTTGATGATCTGATGTCTCAATTAAGTCCGTTGTGGATTGAGGAAAGACAATCCGTATATTTCCCTGTCTTTTTGAGATTGGGGAGAATAAACAAATAAACATGTGCAGATTAATTCTTTACTAAAAACGATTATGAAAAAATTTACCCTTTTACTCTTTCTTTTTGCTAGTCTATTGTCTTGTAAAAAAAATGAATACGATGTGATTATTCGACAAGGTACCGTGTATGATGGTAGTGGAAGTCAAGGTGTTGTTGCAGATGTTGGGCTAAAGGCAGATACAGTGGCCTTTATCGGTGATCTATCAAACGCTGTTGGTATAAAAGAAATAGATGCCAACGGAATGGCTGTAGCTCCCGGATTTATTAACATGCTCAGTTGGGCTGTAGAAACACTTATTCTGGATGGTAATTCTCAAAGTGATATAAGGCAAGGTGTAACATTGGAAGTGTTTGGAGAAGGTGGATCAATGGGGCCAATCAATGATAAAATGCGGGAAGGGATGTTGGAAGACATGAGAAGGAATCCGGACTTTACATATGATATTGACTGGACTACCCTGGATGAGTACCTACAATCACTTGTTAAAAGGGGAATAGCGCCCAATGTGGCTTCCTTCATCGGAGCGACTACTGTTCGCATTCATGAACTGAATTATGACAACAGACTTCCCAATGATGAAGAGCTAGCGCGTATGCAGGACTTGGTGCGCAAGGCAATGGAAGATGGAGCCTTGGGTGTAGGTTCATCGCTCATATATGCCCCGGCAAATTATTCCAGCACAGAAGAGTTGATTGCCCTATGTAAGGTAGCGACAGAATACGGTGGCATGTATATCACCCACATGCGCAGTGAAGGAAATGGTATTTTTGGGGCAGTAGATGAGACAATTCGCATAGCCAGAGAAGCTGGAATTCCTGCTGAAATTTATCATTTAAAAATGGCAGGAGCTGTGAATTGGAATAAACTGGATTCAGTGTTGGCCATGATTGATGCGGCTAACAATGAGGGGCTGAAAATAACGGCAGATATGTATACATACCGGGCAGGGGCAACCGGCTTGGATGCCTCCATGCCACCATGGTTGCAAGAGGGAGGGCTTCAGCAGTGGATTAAGCGTATGAAAAACCCACAAGTAAGGAAAAAGGCATTGGAAGAGATGAGGAAACCGTCCGATAAATGGGAGAATCTTTTGCTCATGGCTGGAAGTGCAGACAATGTGCTGCTCTTGGGATTTGCCAACGACTCTTTGAGGCAGTTTACAGGCAAGACATTAGCTGAAGTAGCAAAGATTTATGGAAAGTCTCCAGAGGAAACAGCCATGGACCTGGTGATGGCTGATAGCACCCGTGTGGGTACGGCTTATTTTATGATGAGTGAGGATAACATCAAAAGACAAATTGCCCTGCCTTATTTAAGTTTTGGCTCGGATGCTGGATCTCCTGCAGCCGAAGGCGTGTTCCTTAAATCAAATGATCATCCCAGAGCATACGGAAATTTTGCTCGATTGCTCGCCAAATATGTAAGGGATGAGAAGGTTATTCCGATGGAAGAGGCCATTCGGAAACTCACTTCTTTCCCTGCCAATAACCTTAAGATAAAAAAACGTGGATTGTTGAGGCTGGGCTATTATGCTGATGTCGTTGTTTTTGATCCTGAAAAGATTCAGGACCATGCTACATTTGAACAACCTCATCAATACAGCACCGGGATGCTGCATGTTTTTGTAAATGGAGTACAAGTGCTAGAAAATGGAGAGCATACAGGCGCCAGACCCGGCAGGGTAGTTAGGGGACCTGGTTGGAAAGGTAATTAATAGTAGAATTTAGATTTTAGGAATTAAGATTTGACCCATTCCAAATCTTAATTCCTAAAATTTTAAATCTAAAATCATTTGGCGTAAGCCACGCTCCTCATTTCACGAATCACCGTTACTTTGATTTGGCCAGGGTACTGCATATCTCGTTCAATCTTTTGAGAGATGTCAAAACTTAATTGACTGGCACGTTCATCAGTTGCTTTTTCAGCATCCACAATTACTCGCAATTCCCTACCTGCTTGTATCGCGTAACATTTTTCGACTCCCTCAAAGCTCAATCCAACGTCTTCAAGCTCCCGTAAGCGCTTAATGTATTGTTCCATCACCTCGCGTCTGGCACCTGGGCGCGCACCGCTAATGGCATCACAAGCCTGCACAATAGGCGACAGAATGCCTGTCATCTCAATTTCATCATGGTGAGCACCAATTGCGTTACATACTACTGGATGTTCTTTGTGTTTTTGGGCCAGTTCCATACCCACTATGGCATGTGGCTTTTCTAATTCTTCAGGCCAAACCTTACCGATATCATGCAGTAAACCTGCACGCTTGGCTTGTTTCACATTAAGACCTAATTCGGAAGCCATGATAGCACACAGGTTGGCTACCTCGCGCGAGTGCTGCAATAGATTCTGTCCGTAAGAGGAACGGAACCTCATCCTTCCTATCATCTTCACCAATTCTGGATGTAAGCCATGGATTCCTAAATCAATTACGGTGCGCTCACCGGTCTCGATGATTTCGTCATCAATGTTTTTAGACGTTTTGGCCACAATCTCTTCAATTCTGGCAGGGTGAATTCTCCCATCTTGTACCAGGCGATGAAGAGAAAGTCTGGCGATTTCCCTTCTGACAGGATCAAAACCTGAAATGATAATGGCTTCAGGTGTGTCATCCACAATAATCTCAACTCCAGTAGCTGCTTCCAGGGCTCTGATATTCCTGCCTTCACGACCGATTATTTTTCCCTTGATGTCATCACTTTCTATGTTAAAAATGGACACGCAGTTTTCAATGGCATGTTCGGTAGCAGTTCTCTGTATAGTCTCTACCACAATTTTTCGCGCCTCCTTAGTAGCTGTAAGTTTGGCCTGCTCCATAATATCCTTAATAAAGGAGCTCGCCTTGGTCTGCGCTTCTTCTTTCAGCGACTCTACCAGTTGATCTTTGGCCTGATCTGCCGTTAACTTAGAAATATTTTCAAGGATGGCGACCTTTTGCTGATTGAACTTGTCCAGTTCTTCCTTTCTTTTGCGCACATGCTCTAATTGCACGGCCAGTGTTTGCTTTTCTTCCTCAGCCTCAGCTTCTTTTCGCTTCAGCTGTTCCAGTTCCCGCGAAATCTGAGCCTCACGCTGCTTTATTTTTTGCTCATTGCTGATGATCTGATTCTTCTTCCTGTTTGCTTCTTCCTCAAATTCCTGCTTCATTTTCAGGAGCTTTTCTTTAGCTTCAATGATCTTATCTTTCTTGATATTTTCGGCCTGCAGTTCGGCTTCCCTAACCATAGACTTATATTTTTCATCAAGGTCGGCCTGTTTCCTGGCCATTTTTTTTCTGTAATAAAGGTTGCCAAACAGCAAACTGAACAGAATAGTGAGGGTTACGCTTATAATAACCAATACAGGTAGTTCCATGGTGTTAACAATTAAGAGTTAAAACACCCGGATGAAGAAGCTTAATGAGGAAAAAAAGAAAGGAGTATTAAATTACTTGAGAAACCAGTTGGTTGAGGTGATTAATCTTCTCTACCACGGTATGATCGATGTCTTCTAAATTCTTTTCATCGGCCATTTTATCTACGAGACAGTCAAACGCAACCATTGCCAGTAGGTCTTGCTTATCATTTATTCCGAACTGTCCCCGGTAATGCTTAATTTTTTCATTGATCAATTTTCCAGCCGCCCTTACTTTCTCTTCTTCATCCAATTTGACTTTCATTGGGTATTCTCGGTCTGCAATTTTGATCTTTATTGAAAGTTCTTCCATTTGTTACCGGTTATCTGCTCAGATGAGCTATGCATTTATCGATTTCTCGGATATACTCGTCTACTTTCTTCTTCAACTCCGAATTACTTCCGTCTTCCGGGTCTATATAATCAACAATTTTAGTGATTTTAATCTGATTTTTAAAATTGGAGATTTGCTCATCCCGCGCCTTAATGCTGGATTTTAGCTCGTGATTCTCCAATTTGAGGCTTCTTATTTCATCTTTTAATGACTTGTGGTCATTTAATAAAACCAAAATTTTGCGTTCTAACCCATGCAGGTTAGTCTTTAACATTTCCTGATCCATTTGATTACTTTAATTCTACTCCTTCGAGTGTCCTGTTTTATTTTCTAATCAAAGCGCCCATCTTTTTCTCAAAAGCGCTCATTAATTTGTTCATGGTGTTGTCAATTTCCTCATCTGTCAATGTTTTTGTAGCATTCAGTAAGATAAATCCTAAAGCATATGCTTTTTTACCTTCCGGAATGTTCTTGCCTTCGTAAACATCAAACGCAATGAGTTCTTTAATTAACTTTTTCTCTGTTGCCAGTACCAAATCCTTGATTTCTGAGAAGGTTACTTGTCGATCAAGTACGAGAGACAAGTCTCTCCTTACTTCAGGGAACTTGGGTACATCTTCTATCACTAACTTAGGGTTTGCCGCATTGAAAAGCAAGACAGCATTAAGATCAGCATAAAATATTTCCTGCTTGAGGCCAAAATCCTTTGCAATAGCGGATTTCACTTTGCCTATTTTGCCAAATATTTTTTTGTCTGCCGTTAAGGTCATTCCATAATCGAAAAGTGGGTCTTCAAGTGGGCTTTGTTGAATACCTACATTAGATTTTTTCAAAATATTTGTCACCTGTTGAGCCAGGTCGTAATAGGTCACTTTCCTGGGTTTGGTCTGCCAGTTTTCCGGCTCAAGATTTCCGCTCATGTACAATGCTAATCGCTCTTCCTCCTGGTATCCAGCTTCATCCTTCCAGTATATTTTGCCAAATTCAAAGAACTTTAGGTCTCGCTGCCTTCGATTAATATTATGCACGCATACTTCAAGGCCAGTGAAAAGCATTGACTGTCTCATTACCCCCTGCTCTTCGCTCAGTTTGTTTAGTATCTCTACTGGTTGGCCTTTTAGTATATGCGCACTCTTTTTAAGATAGGCCTCATTGGTCAGTGAATTGGTCAAAATCTCATAAAAACCATTGGCCACCAACATTTCGCCTACGGTATGTTTGTAGTTATCCTTATCCTTTGCAGGGAATTCGGCCAGATAACTAGTGCCTGCATTTTGAGATAATTCGATATTATCAAAACCGTAGATTCGGAGAATTTCTTCAATGATATCCGCTTCTTGCACTACATCAACCCGGTAGGTGGGTACCGTAGCAATGAATTTATCTGAACTGTCGTTGCTAATATCGATATCAAGGCTTTTCAGGATAGCTTGAATTCTATCTTTAGGAATCTCTTTACCAATAAGCCTCTTAATGTTTTTGTATTTTACTTCTATTGATTTTTCTTCTACTTTATTAGGATACTCATCAACTAATTCAGAGGAGATGTTTCCACCGGCAATTTCCTTGATCAAAAGGGCGGCTCGCTTTAGGGCATAAACAGTAATTGCTGGATCAGTGCCTCTTTCAAACCTAAAGGATGCATCTGTCTTTAATTGATGATGCATTCCTGTCTTTCGGATATAATGCGCAGAGAAATAAGCGCTTTCTAAAAAAAGATTTTGAGTTTGGTTGGTTATGCCAGACTTGACTCCACCAAAAACACCTGCAATGCACATACCTTCCTTTTCATTGCAAATCATCAGGTCATCCGAGGTGAGAATACGTTCCTTCTCATCTAGTGTTATAAATTTGGATCCAGCCGGCATTGTCTTTACAATCACTTTTCCTCCTGCGATCTTATTAGCATCGAAGGCATGAAGCGGCTGGCCCAATTCGTGACATACAAAATTGGTAATGTCTACAATGTTATTGATGGGCGTAAGGCCTATTGTCTCAATTCTGTTTTTAAGCCAATGGGGCGATTCTGCAACGGTAACTCCAGAAATGGTAACCGCAGAATAGCGTGGACAAGCCTCTTTATTTTCGATTGCTACCGGTATGTTTAATGTGGTATTATCAGTTTTGAACGCAGCTACATCTGGCCATTTTATCGTTGAATCTTTGAATGCTTTGATGTCACGAGCCACTCCAATATGCGAGGCAGCATCGGCTCTATTAGGAGTCAATCCAATTTCAAAAACATGATCATGTTCCACAGGATACAGTTTAGTTAGTGCTGTCCCGTTTGGTAATTGGGTATCCAAAACAATAATTCCGTCATGATTATCGCCTAAGCCAATTTCATCTTGGGCGCAAATCATGCCCGCGGATTCCTCTCCTTTAATCTTGGCTTTTTTTATAGTAAAAGGGTCTCCTGTTGTTGGGAAAATGGTAGTTCCAGGTGTGGCCACAACCACTTTTTGTCCAGCTGCTACATTGGGGGCACCGCAAATGATTTGAGAAGGGTCGCCATCTCCGATATCTACAGTGGTAATGAATAGTTTGTCTGCATTCGGGTGTTTGTCACAAGTGAGCACTTCGCCAATAATCAATTCCTTCAATCCCCCTTTAACTGATTCATAGATCTCAATGCTTTCCACCTCCAAGCCAGTAGAAGTAAGTATTTTACCTAGTTCTTCTGGCGTCTCTGAAATGGAAATGTATTGCTTTAGCCAGTTGTATGAAATCTTCATGAAGGTGCTGAAAAATAAACTCCAAAAATAGAAAAAAAGAATGGGACGAGCTTTGATTTGAAAGTACCAATTTGAGCTAAAATGGTGCTTACCTGCTTATTTTGAATATATCTTCTCTCCTGCTCTGATGGCCACAGTCAGCAAGTTTTCTTTTGGCGGAAAGGGGCAGGAATATTTATCACTATAAGCGCAGTAGGGATTGTAGGCTTTGTTGAAATCCAAAAGTATGGAACTGCCTCCCGGCACTTTCTTTACATCCAGATATCGTCCTGCTCCATAGGTCTCTGAAGCACTCGTTTCATCGGCAAAAGCAAGAAATAAGGTTCCTCGATTTGGGCCTGATTCCATCAATTCCAGAATTAGCAGTTTGCATCTTTTGTCTTCAATAGCAAACTCAGCATATCCATAATCCAGGTATCTATTTTCGAGACCATCGTTGGTCGACAATCTCACCACTTTTTTGTCTTTGATTGACGTAAGCGTGGCACTAATTCGGTAATCAGGGTTGACTTCAAAATATTTGAGGCCGGTAAATGAAGATGGGTTGTCTGCAAAGGGATTGCCCTCAGTTATCATTAGTTTGTCTTTCTCGGCTCTGTGTTGGTTAATCTCTTCCAGATAACTTTCACTGGATTGACTTCCCTGAAGGGAATAGAAAATGAAGCCGATAATGGCAACTATGACGATCACAGCAATAACCCGTTCGATTTTCATTTGCGGGCAACTGTTAAGCCCACGGACTTGTCTTCTTCCTTGAAGTATTTGTCGTAGGTGTTGAAAAAAGCGGGGATAGCGTGATCAGCAAATCCACCAGGCCCATTAGCCAATACACAAATGGCTAGTTTGCGTTTTGGGTTTATAGCGATCTCGCTTCTGTATCCATTCACATAACCTCCATGATAGGCGATGGTATCATTTTTGAATTGCAGGATTCGCCAACCGATTCCATAATAAGATTGTTTAATGCGGTTCCATCTGTTGAAATTCCTGTTCTTAGCAGTGGCTCTTATTTCAGGCTCGAAAAGCTGACTCACTGTTTCGCCAGAAACAATATTTTCTTTATTGCCCAAAAGGGCAACCATAAACTTGGCCATATCGGTGATGCTCGCATTTATTCCTCCAGCTGGGGCTGTATTATAATAAGTTTCTGAAACGGGAATGCGTTTCCATTTGCGCCCGCGATAGAGATGAGGTTGTGCTACATTTGAATTTTGAATCATTGATTCATAGCTAACCGATGCATTTGCCATATGCAAAGGGCCGAAAATTCTAGTCTTCATCTCCTCTGCAAAGGAATTTCCTGTCGCAGTCTTGATCACATCCCCGATTAAACTATAAGCCACATTTTGGTAACTGTAAATCTTGCCCGGGGTACTTATCATATCCACATTTTTTAATTCTACCCGGAGTTCTTCAAATGTTTTACCTTCTTCAATTAGGTTGGTATAGGTGTGATAAGGAAGTCCTGTGGTGTGAGATAAAACGTTTCGTATGGAAAGCAGTTGCGTGTACTCCGGAGATTTAAGTTCAAAATCAGGAATGTATTTTACCACAGGGTCATCCCAGGAAAATACGCTATCCTTCACCATTACTCCGGTAAGCACCCCCGTGAGACACTTGGAAACTGAAGCAAGTCTAAAGACAGTATGAACGTCTACCGGTTCTTTAGTATCTACACTGCGGACCCCAAATCCCTTGAGGTAAATAATGGAAGAATCCTGGATTATGGCTATAGCCGCACCCGGAATTCCAGTGAGTTTAATTGACTCTTTGATATAATCTTCATAAGCAGATAGCAGGTCATCGTAAGGAGTAGGCAGGGATATCGAATCGACTAATTGCCGGATAGCAACCTTCTCTTTTTTAGCAGGAGTCGTGTAAAAGATAAAGCCAATAAAAGCAGTGATGGTGATGGAAATGATTACGATGAGTCTTTTCATCATTTAGTTACAATATACCCTCATCTGCAAAGCTAAAGTATTTATTTCCAGCAACGATGAGATGATCCAATAACTGAATCTCTAATAGTTGCCCGGCCTCTTTTAATTTGGCTGTCAATTTGATATCGCTCTGACTTGCTGTTAGATTTCCAGATGGGTGATTGTGCACGACAATGATGCTACTTGCCAGCTCTTGAAGGGCCATTTTATAAATTATTTTCGGATCGGCTACGGTGCCGGAAACGCCCCCCTCACTTACCCTTTTCTTCTTGATCAGTCTATTGGCTCTGTTGAAAAGCAGCACCCAGAATTCTTCGTGCTCCAAATCCAATAAATCTCGCATTACCAATTCGAAAGCTTCTTTGGATCCAGAAACCTTGGGTTTGTCCACAACCTCAAACTCTTTTCTTCGCCTTCCAAGCTCCAATGCAGCTACTATAGTCACCGCTTTGGCCTCACCAATCCCCTTTACTTTCATTAGGTCTTTAACTGAAAGCCGTGCCAAATCGTGCAGATTATTCCCAACAGATTGAAGCACGTGCTTGGCTACCTCAACGGCACTCATCGAGCCCGTTCCAGAGCCAATTAAGAGGGCAATTAACTCGGCTTCAGAAAGCGCTGATTTCCCCTTTAGCAGGAGCTTTTCGCGCGGTCTGTCTTCTGCAGCCCAACTTTTGATTCCTAAAGGTTTTGTGCCAGATTTCATCCGTCAATGCCCATTGATGGCCAAATATTGGACTTTTTGAGCAAAAAAAAACCCTCCCTCGATTTCAACTCGTGAAAATCAAGGAAGGGAAAAGTATCCTGCAAGTCGCTGTTAGGCGAGTTTGTTAACGTGTTTTGCCAATCTGGATTTCTGGTTTGCAGCCTTTTTCCAATGAATAATGTTCTTTTTGGCCAATTTGTCAATTAAGGAAGAGACCTCTTTGAAAAGGGTTTCAGCCTCTGATTTGGAGGTAGCGGACACCAGCTTTTTAGTAGCTGTACGGGTGGTTTTGTGCTGGTAGCGATTAAGAACGCGCTTTTTCTCGTTAGCCCTAATCCTTTTCTCTGCTGATTTATGATTTGCCATAAGTCTTTTTAAAAACGGACTGCAAAGGTAGGATCAATAAACATATTTGCAAAACAGAAATGGATCATTTCGGTCGAATATTACCTTCGTATAGGAGCCAGGTGTCCGGATCTAAAATTACCTGTTGGGGCTCCTTTTCGGCTGGAAGGGCATATTCCGCATCTTTTTCTGTCAGCATGATGCTTTGCTTTCCAATGGCGCCATTATCGCTGATGATGCCTATCTCAAGCGGTGTCTTAATAAGGGTGGTCTGGTTTTGCCTAACATTGATTACTACAGCCTTTTTACTTTGATCATAGGTCCATTGAACTGAAAGGTTGGGGTGTCCACCTTTCCACAGCCATTGCTGGAAAAATGGATTTAAATCTTTGCCAGATTCTTTCTCCATTATTCTTCTGAAATCATCTGTTAGCGCATTGGCATTTTGATAGGTGTAATAGTAGCTTTTAATTCCGTTGAAGAATGCTGAATCACCTACTTCCTTTCTTAGCATGTGCAACGCCCAACTGGCCTTTTGATAGGTATTGGTGTTCAATACTTTTCTAATTTCTGAAATTGTGGTATCCACCACAGGGGATGGATTTTGTTTATAATACGAAATTACTTTTTGCCTCTGCTCTTTCATTCGTTCAGCCAAAATGTCTTTTCCATAGGTTTGCTCATAATAAAGATTAGTGAAGTAGGTTGCAAACCCTTCGCTCAGCCACACATGATGCCAATCTAACTCCGATGCAGAATCTCCAAACCATTGGTGAGCAATTTCGTGGGCAATAGTCCCTTCTCTTTCATTTTGTCCGTTGACCGCATCTTCAAAGTAAAAAATGTTACTGGCGTTTTCCATTCCACCGAAACTGGTTGTGGATTGCACGTTGGCTAATTTCTTGTAAGGAAAAGGCGCAACCTGATTGATGAAGTATTGAAGTATTTTTGGCGCAATTTTAAAATCATGGAAACCAGCTTCTTTATTTTGGGGATACACCCAGGTTTCTACGGAAATTCCATCCACAATACCCGAGGTGGTTTTAGCAAATCGGGCTACCCCAATTACCATCACTTTTGTGGGGATTAATACATCTTCTTTCCAATGAGTGAGTATCCTGTCATTGGGTAAATTGGTTTGTTCTACTAAAAGTCCGTTTGCAATGGTTTGGTAGTGGCCAGGAGCCGTGATAATGAATTCGCAAGTTGCTTTATCGTAAGGGTGGTCGATAGTAGGCAGCCAATTTCTTGCTTTGTCTGGCCAATTGTCACCAAAGAAAGTACGGTCTCCAAACTTATTGGCACTGATTATTAGTCCTTCAGCTGGATGACCAGCATAGTCGACACTTATCGTAATGGATTCGCCAGAATTAATTGTTGAACCCAGCTGTAACTCCAGACGGCCATTGCGATGAGTATATTTCAAAGGATTTTTTCTAAACCGAACCGCGCTCACAATCATTCCATCGGTGCGATTCGTTTTTCCAATTAAATCCAATGCGAATGAACTTATGGGTTTCTTTATTAAAATAGTAATTTCTGCAGTTGCAACGATTACATTAGTAGTGTCATTTAATTGAAGGGAAAACTTATAATGTTGGATATCAACAGCATCGTTTTTAGGATAGGGATCAGAAGCTGCCGCAGTGATAAATAAATAAATTAGGAAAAGAGAAAGAACAGATTTAATCATGCGTTTAAATTTCCTGAAAGATAAAGCAGTTGCGCTGATACAAAAATTGATTTTGGGATTTTTGGCATTAGCCTTGTTCGGATTCGATTGGGGGTTTTTTGCCCATAAAAAAATCAACTCATTGGCGATTTTTACTCTCCCTCCTGAAATGATTGGATTCTACAAGAAGCATATATCATCTATTACCGAACTATCAGTTACTCCAGATCAAAGAAGGTATGCTGTGGTAGAGGAGGGACCTCGTCATTATATTGATTTGGATTTATATGGTGATAGCGCTTTATATAAACTCCCCCGAAACTGGCGAGAGGCGGTAGCTCAAATCGGAGAAGACTCTCTGAAGGCCAATGGGATTGTTCCATGGAGAATTATCCAAATGCATAACCTGTTGAAAGATGCATTCCTAATTAGCGACCCAAATGCCATTTTAAAAATCTCATCAGAGTTGGGTCACTATGTGGCAGATGCCCACGTACCACTCCATACCACGAGCAACTACGATGGACAGTTGACAGGGCAAACCGGACTCCATGCATTGTGGGAGTCAAGACTTCCTGAACTTTTTTATGATGAATATGATTTTTTTGTTGGCAAGGCTACTCACATCGATGATGTGCCAGTAAAAGTCTGGGCGACAATCGCTGCAACTCATCAGGCAGTAGATTCCGTTCTCAGCTTTGATAAGGTTGTCTCAGCAAAAGCTGGGAATAAGAAATACAGTTTTGAATCTAAGGGGAGGAAAACAGTGAAAGTAGTCTCGGGCTATTTCGCCAAAGATTATCACATAGCTTTAAATGGGATGGTAGAAAGGCAAATGCGGGCAAGTGTGAAAATGATTGGAGACCTATGGTACACAGCTTGGGTAGATGCTGGTCAGCCCGACTTAGATAAACTAATGAACTATGAGCCTACTCCTGAAGAATTAGCCAAACGAAAGGCTGAGTTGCTAGAATGGAAGACTAAAAGAAGCAAAGCCAGGTTGCGCGAAGATGATGAAAATCATTAATGAATGCGCTATTATCATTTCTATTTATTGAAGTATAGCTTTAAGTCTGCCGACAATCCCAAATTAGTTGACTCGGTAGTGTATATTATTTACGTTTGGAAAACCGTCAAAAACTATGCAATTGATTTTCACCCACATTTGGCTTTCCACTTTGGCAGCCATTATTGGAATTGGTGGATTTTTTCTAGCTATTACTCTTTTGAAAAAATCGAAAAGAAAGATTTATCCGATTCCTAAAAGAAGATTATCAACGAATAAGCAATTGGACAATGCCAAACAGCCTCTTTTAATCAGGCTGCCTAAGTTGGGCTAGTTCGAAAAGGCATTTCTGAATCTTTTCCACTTTGATCTATCGAGCCAATAGTTTCAAGGTGTGGCAGGACTTAGCTCCGTAGCTTGGTTCGGAGTATTAATATAATCCATTGTGCCAAGGAGGTAAGAGCAATGATAAACACTCAAAAGGTTGTATTATTCTCAAAAAATGTAAAAATTAGAAGATCTAATTCCACAAACTATGAGTTTTTTTAGCAACCCAAACAGAATCCCTGAAAGTTACGGACTTCGAATCGCAGCTGGATTAATCGGATTTTTTCTGATTATGAAACTTGTAGGACTCAGTCACCATGTGGAGTTGAGATTACTGAATCTTTTTATTTTATCGGGTGGTGTTTACATGGCACTTAAGAGATTCAAAGCATCTCATTCAGATCGTTTAAATTATTTTAGAGGTTTAATCACCGGGGTGGCAACGGCAGCGATTGGATCACTGGTTTTTGCTTTTTTCCTATTCCTATACATGCAATTAGATTCCGAAATGATGCAATTCATCATTGAGAACGAACCTATGGGTAGGTACATGAATCCATACATTGCTTCCTTTATAGTAGCCCTGGAAGGTGTATTCTCCGGTTTGCTTGTGACTTTTGTGCTTATCAACTACGTGAGCACGGATGAAGTAAATCAGTCGTAATTTATTTTAATTATTGATTTTTTTGAGTTTGATCTGAGGATAGAATGAAGCCTTATATTTGTGTGCTTTAAATTTGGCTTCCTTGGATATAATCACCTGGATATTTCTGGTATTTGCTTTCGTTCAGATAATCTATCTTATTACTTTATGGATAGCCATCGGCAAATATGTAACTCCTCTTGCCGAAAAGGAAGTGCCCGTTTCAGTGATCGTTTGCGGACATGACGAAGAGCAAAATTTACAAGAATTATTGCCCTTGCTCCTAAATCAGGAATATCAGGATTATGAAGTTGTGGTCGTAGAAGATCGAAGTAATGATGAAACATTCGATTTTCTTTATGAGGCCTGTAAACAACACCATAAATTAAGGATGGTACGTGTTGCTAACAAACCAGAGCATGTTCACGGCAAGAAATTTGCACTTACACTTGGAATCAAGGCAGCCAAGAATGAGTGGGTACTGTTCACTGATGCAGATTGCAGACCAAACTCCACTCACTGGATAAGAGAAATGAGTACGAGGTTTTCTAGTCAAAATGAGATTGTCCTAGGTTATTCTCCCTATCAAAAAAAGAAAGGATTTTTAAATCTATTTATCCGCTATGAGACATTGCTTACGGCCGTTCAATATTTTGGTTTGGCGATTTTGGGTAGCCCTTATATGGGAGTTGGCCGTAATCTAGCCTATCGAAAAAGCTTATTTCTGAGTAAGAAAGGCTTTAATAAACATCTTTCGGTCACTGGAGGTGACGATGATTTATTTGTAAATCAGTGGGGGCATAGTAAGAACACCGCAATCGTTATTGGACCTGAATCTATAGTTTACTCTACTCCAAAGACCAGTTGGATAGAATTTTACTATCAAAAACTAAGACATCTCTCAGTTGGAAAGAGGTATAAGATTAGTGATAAAATATTATCGGGTTTATTCATGTTATCATTATTGGGATGCTGGATTTTTATCGGACCTGC
>DATCZR010000375.1:0-7950 GCA_036525835.1 Cyclobacteriaceae bacterium | reverse complement strand
CAGGACTTAGCAATAGCATCTCATCTGTTAATAACATAAATATCGAAAGGTTTCACTCTTCCTGGTCATTATGCGCAAAGTATTTTATTTCCAGGCTACCTCCCGGAAACTCTTTAAATCGGAGTACAATCCCTATCTCCTTATTTTCAAAATGGTATTTTTTACAATCTACTTTTGCAAAAGAACCATCCTCCATTCACGCGGCAGCAATCCAACGATCTCTCGAACTTGCAGATATTAACTGAGACCTGGATTTACTTCTTAATTGATATAGTCCGCTTTGCATCTTGCCCGGAACATTCTCCATTTTATAATAACCCCTTCATGAATTAAAGACTGGTTAAATAGAAGGTCATACACAATCCACGAAAATGCTGCTACCAAACCGAGTAAAAGAAGGTAAGAAAAAAAGGCCGGGAAATTACTCTGGGTTTCTACTTACTCATTTATGGGCATTTTACCCAGGATGTAGCCGCTGGTATAGCAAAAACATTATCTAACTTTACTTTAAAGGGCGTTTTTTAATCATACCTCCTTTAGTATCCTTAACACTGCTCATTACTATAAACGCGTTGGGGTCAATTTTTTCAGTCTCCGCTTTTAATCTGGCAATTTCCAAACGGGTAATAACAGTATAAACAATATCAGACGGGTCCAAATTTTCACCCCGCTTTCCATAACCTCGCTTTCCATTATAAATGGTAACTCCTCTTCGCATTTTTTCCGTTATCATGAGCCTAATCTCCTCGCTACGTGTCGATATGATTGTTACTCCAGTGTATTCCTCCACCCCCTCTACAATAAAGTCAACTGTCTTGGAGGCTGCTAAATAAGTTAAAATAGAATACAAGGCCGTTTCAATTGAGAGTAAGTAGGCAGCACCTGAGAAAATGAGGATATTAAAAACAAGAATAATGTCTCCAATAGTAAGACCAGTTCGTCTTCCCAGGTGAATAGCCAGTACTTCGGTTCCATCCAAAACACCACCCCCTCTTATAGATAGACCAATTCCAGCGCCCAAGAAAAATCCTCCAAATACAGAGATCAATAATTTATCAGAAGTTATAACCGGATAATCAATGATCGCCAAGGCGACTGCCAATCCCAAAATGGCAGCTATGCTTTTGAAGGCAAATGACTTACTGATTTGGGTGTAACCCAAAATCATAAAGGGCAGATTTATTATTATGATAAGAATGGGTAAAGAAAAACCAGTGACTGCAGTCACCAGCAGAGATATTCCAGTTACTCCGCCATCAATAAAGTTATTGGGTAGCAAGAATCCCTTAAGCCCAAAACCAGCAGAGACAATCCCTAATCCAATAAGAATTGAATCCTTAAAAAGGTGGGTAGCTGTTACCCTAAGCTTGTAAAACTCCTTGGCAACGTCATAGTTACTGATCCGTTCACCTGGGTGATTCTTTTTCAGTTGATTCCAAATTCGCTGAAAGATGACTTGTCTAAAAAAAGGGTTTGTTTTATTCATTTCAAATGACCAGTGAAAAATATTGAACTATCGAAGCTATGAAATCAGAATAGACATTGCCGACTTTCAATCAGCAGGATTTTAACGTTTCTTCCATTTGCCCTCCCACTGATGTGCTTCTCTTTGCTTTTGAATATCTCCATTTTTAATCAGTTGCTCAAGCCGCTTATTCACGATGCCTTGGGAAGTGAGATGATAATGACCGCATTCACCGCATTGATAAACACCTACTGGCCCGCTGCCCTTTCCATAGTTATAGGCCACATGAGCGCCAATGAGCGCCTCTTCTGCCAACTCAAAATTGATAAAGCATCGTTTGCCTGATCTACAGGTTTGCATTTAGTTCATTAATTACGGTTATACAATTTGAAGACGCTCTCTAATTGTATTAAGTGCCTAGCAAACACAAACTTAAGCACAATGAAATGAACTAGAGGCATTATTTATGATTGCTCCCTTGACGTCCTCTTCATATCAAAAGAGACCCCGCCAAACAAATAGCTCCGACAAAGTAAAAAAAGTATTGATATTTTGAGGTGTCTCCTATGTGTTATCTTCAGTCTTTCCCAACTTAAATCTGATAATAGTTTTGTATTCTCTGGCGGGATCAACATGACAAAATCTGGAAAATTGATTTACATGATTATCTTATTGGTTTGCCCTTAAATAATTCATTATCTTTTATGTAATCATTGCAACAATGATCCATTGTCTTCACCTTTAGCAAAATTTTAATGCGCATGACGATTACCTATTGGATCATTGGTATTACTGTGGCTGTAAGTTGGTACTCATTCGACAAACCACAGATACTTACTAAACTCCTTCTCAACCCTTACGTGGTGCTTCGCAACAAAGAATACTATCGGTTCATCACCAGCGGATTTATTCATGCCAATTTCTCCCACCTGCTGTGGAACATGTTTTCGTTCTACTTTTTTGGGTTAGTGGTAGAATATTACTTCAAGTATCTTTTTGGAGGCATGGGCTATATATTATTCATCCTATTGTATCTGACTGCCATTGTGATATCAGACATGCCCTCCTATTTCAAACACAAAGATAATCCAGGCTATAATTCCCTGGGCGCGTCAGGTGGCGTTGCTGCCGTAGTTTTTGCGTCTATTCTTTTTCAACCCACCCAGGATATTTGTCTGTATGCGATACTTTGCTTTCCTGGATTCATCTTTGGAATTGCCTACCTTATTGGTTCTTATTATTATGGTAAAAAAGGAAAAAGCAATATCAACCACGCAGCCCATATTTATGGAGCGTTAGTAGGGCTGGTTTTTTGTGTCATCCTTTTCCCCAGGATTGTTCCTTTGTTTTTTGAGCAAATCAAACTCTGGATCCAATCCTTTTAAATAAAATATCATGTAAGCTCCCGCTCCCATTTCTGATTGTTCATTGGATTTTGTTTCTTGCGCTTTCATGTTAAAAGAACTAAAAATCATGCGATATATTTTAATAATAGCATTCTTCACAGCAAGTCCATCTCTATTCGCTCAGTCAAAAAAGGAGCTAAGGGCAGAAGTAAGCCAGCTTCAAACCGAATTGAACAACCTTAAGGCAGAGCTTAATTCGCTTAAAAATCCGCCAAGATGCGAACTCAATAATGAACATCAGAAAGCTAGCTATGGATTGGGTGTCTTAATGGCCAATAACCTTTTGCGTCAAGGCTCAGATTCAATTGACATAGATATATTGAACGAGGCAATGAAAGATGTCATGACTACTCGCTCTTTGCAAATAGCGGAAGAAGAAGCGATGGGTATTGTACAACCTTATATGTCAAAAGGGATGGAGCGAAAAATCGAATTACTCAAAGAAGAAGGACGCAGTTTTCTTGAGTCCAACAAAAACAAAGAAGGAGTTCAGGTGACGAAGAGCGGATTGCAATATAAAGTATTGACAAAAGGCAAAGGAAAAATACCTACTGCTGAAAGTAATGTCACTGTTCACTACAGAGGTAAACTAATTAATGGAACTGAATTTGATAGCTCGTATAAACGAAATGAACCTGCGACATTCAATTTGGGACAGGTAATACAGGGATGGACAGAAGCATTGCAGCTCATGCAGGAAGGTGACAAATTTGAGCTATACATTCCTTACGAAATTGGGTATGGCGAACGTGGGGCAGGTGGTGACATCCCTCCATTTGCAACCCTGATCTTCGAGGTAGAGCTCATTAGTGTCAATTAAGAACTAATACTTTATTTTTATCCGAGTGCCAGGTTTGGGCATCATGAAATAATCATTGGTTTTACCAAGTTTATCAATCTGCTCCCGCACTTTTTTGGGATTGGTGCGTCTCACAAGCCGCTGATCATGAAATGATTCAGGTGCCCTGAAGAAATCCTCCCAATGAACAAATACTAGTTTTTTAGGCTTGACGAAGTTTATTAGCGCATTTGGATAATTATCAACATTGAGGGCGGAGGCATAGCACAAAATAGCAACATCTACTTTTTTCTTTTTAATCTCATATGATGGCGGAAATCCAAATGGATGCTGACTTGCCGATGTTTGGATAAATACACGAAGAGTATCCGTGTCAATAAAGTCGACTAAAAACGAATACGTATCTCCTGTTGACCACTTGAAAGCCTTGGTTTTGCTATTGGAATAAATTAGATGTTCATCAAAGTACTCCGCATCTAAAGATTTATCCATGTATAATTTCTTTTTTGTATGCGGTGCATGATTTGATAGTATTGGCAAGAATCTTATCCGGGGAGTAACAGAAATCCATTGGTAATCCTTGCCTGATCCACCTGTTGGATCATAAACTTGATTTTTTGAAAGTTCAGATAGATTTACTCCTTGCTTATTGAAATTTTGCAAAATTTGCGGAAGGTAACTATTCCCGTAAACCACTTTTAAATTAGTGAAGTACCGATCTTCAAGTAACAAGGGTAAATCCATGGTATGATCGTAATGAGTATGCGAAACCAAAGCCGCGCGTACCACCGAGGGTGAAAGGAAATATTGATAATTAGTTTTCCAAGTACTAAATAGTTGGGTATTACTTTTTACTTTACCCAGCAGCTTAAGTAATTTTTGATTGGAGAAAAAAGGATCTGTAATAATGGCTTCTCCATTTTGCTCCAATACCATGTTACCAGCTCCAAGATAAACAAGATTCACTTGATGATTTGATTGCCCACTTACCGAAAGTATAGTCTCACTATTTTTTGGGATAATCTCAGGATAAAATTTTGAAAGAGAGTGAGTGCATCCGCTCAAGGCAATTAGTGGTACGATGACAATGAATAATCTGGTAGGCATAGAAAATAAAGATATAAAATGAGGAGGCCCTATAAAAATCAATCCTCGATATGCCTATCAATTCGCTATTTTTGCAGCTCAAAATAAATGATCCCAATGGCCTTCGATCCATTTCAAATTGATCTTCCCATAGTTGAAAGCATTCCTGATCTACGGCTACATCTAAAAAATGGTAGTACTTTAATCGTAAATGCCCCACCGGGTGCGGGAAAAAGTACATTGATTCCGTTGGCCATGATTGAAGAACCCTGGCTTACCGGAAAAAAAATTTTAATGCTTGAACCCAGAAGACTCGCAGCAAGATCAATTGCCGCCAGGATGTCATCGCTACTGGGTGAAGAAATTGGTGAAAGTGTAGGCTATCGAATACGGTTTGAAAATAGAATTCGTGAGCACACAAAAATAGAGGTCCTTACTGAAGGCATACTTACGCGAATGCTGCATAGCGACAATTCTTTAGAAAATGTTGGACTAGTCATTTTTGATGAATTCCATGAACGAAGTATTCATGCCGATGTAGCGTTGGCTTTATGCCGAGAAGCTCAACAAGTACTCAGACCTGACCTTCGAATCATGATCATGTCTGCCACACTGGATATGCCGCAGTTAACTTCATTACTCAAAGCACCTTCAGTAGTAAGCAAGGGAAGGCAATTTCCGGTAGAAATAATGTATGGCAATGGCGTTGATATGTTTCTATTACCAGAGCTCATGGCACGAACCATTGTGAAAGCCTCTAATGAAAAAGAGGGAGATATATTGGCATTTTTTCCAGGAGAAGGAGAGATAAAGAAATGTGAAACTTTGCTTAGAAAGGAGTTAAAAGGATTTTCAATTCATCCACTTTACGGCCAGCTACCCTTTCATAAACAACATGCGGCCATCATGCCAAACAAAACCGCAAAGCGAAAAGTAGTTTTAGCCACTTCTATTGCCGAAACAAGTCTCACCATTGAAGGGATTAATATCGTGGTTGATTGCGGCTACGGCAGAACTTCACGATTTGATCCCAACTCTGCTTTATCGCGGCTAGAGACAGTCATGATCTCTCAGGATTCTGCCGATCAGAGAGCAGGTCGGGCTGGCAGACTTGGGCCTGGTGCATGCTATCGCCTTTGGACCAAAGCAACACAAGCTCAGCTCGTTCCGCATCGCATTCCTGAAATAGTAGAGGCTGATCTCACCTCATTGGTTCTCGATATGGCCATGTGGGGAATTATGGACATTAGCCAACTGACCTGGCTCACTCCTCCACCAAAGGGTACGCTGGCACAGGCTACAGCACTATTGGACGAACTAGACGCATTGGAAAATGGCAGAATAACGCCGCACGGAAAAAAGATTCATGCGCTCCCCTGCCATCCAAGAATTGCACATATGCTGATACTGGCGGAAGAGAACAACACCCAGGAACTAGCAACGGACATTGCCGCCATATTGGAAGAACGCGATCCTCTTCCCCGTGATTCAGGAATTGACATCAACCTTCGTATAGAAGCGTTAAGAAGATATCGCAGAGAAAAAAGTACTGGAGGAAAATTGGCACGAATTGAAAAAGTAGCAGCATCTTATCGAAGGCTCCTAAACATCGAACCCAGCAATGAGTTATTTGATCCATTTGAAACCGGAATTCTTTTAGCTTATACCTACCCCGAAAGAATTGCCTGCGCACGTCCTGGTAACAATGCACAGTTTCAAATGTCGAATGGCAAATTGGCAATGGCAGGTCATCGAGATGATCTGGCGCATGAAGCCTGGCTTGCTGTTGCGCATATTGATGCCAGAGATGGAATGGGAAAAATATTTATGGCCGCGCCTTTGAATCCAAAGGACCTCGCATCTTTGGTTCAGGAAAAAGAATCAATTACCTGGGATACGAGAAAAGGTGGATTAATCGCCACCAAGGATCTAAGAATTGGAAGTATTGTACTTCAATCAAAACCTTTACCTTCGCCCAACGAAGAACATCTTGCCAAAGCCATTACGAATGCCATTAAAATAGAGGGGGAACAACTTCTTAACTTTGATGAGGAAGTAACACAATGGCAGCACAGGGTGATGAGCCTTCGCAAATGGAGACCTGATGAAGGCTGGCCGGATGTAAGCACACATACCTTGCTGACTACAAATGAAGAGTGGCTTACTCCATATCTCACTAACATTAAAAAGCCAATAGATCTCAAAAAGATCAACCTGCGCGAGGTATTAGACTCCACCCTGAGTTGGGAAAAACAAAGAGAATTGGATCAGTTAGCACCTACTTCAATTAAAGTTCCGAGTGGATCTACTATAAAAATTAATTATCCTGCTCCTGGTGAAACGCCCATGCTCGCAGTAAGGCTTCAGGAAGTTTTTGGATTACGCGAAACGCCGGCCGTAAACAACGGAAAAAATAAAATAGTGCTGCACTTATTATCGCCCGGATACAAACCGGTTCAGGTGACATCTGATCTCAAAAGTTTTTGGAACAATACTTATTTTGAAGTGAGAAAAGATTTGAAAAGAAGGTACCCCAAGCACAGCTGGCCAGAAGACCCCTGGACAGCAGAAGCAGTTAGAGGTGTGAAGAGAAAGAAAACTGAATAGCGGCAAATCAAATATTTTCAGTTTAAAAAAGAAACTCTATTGCTCCCTTAAATTCTCTTTCCCAATAGGCTATTCGGTGAGCTCCATCCGGATCTATTTTGAGGGATAAGTTTTCAGTACTTACGCGTTGTTTGGTCAGTATATTAAATAACGTCTCGTTGTCTTCCGGAAAATTAACAATGTCGCTGAATTCCAATTCTCCCACCACTCCGTATATTTTTACATTACTGAGAATTTCTCCCCTTTGCGCCTTCTTGAAAACAGAGTCTCTGTTAAAATGCAGCGCAGCAGAAAAAAGTGCCGCTTTACCAAAAATATCCTCACCCGGTAATTGCAAAATTTCAGTATAAAACTGAATCATTGTATCGATGTCATCAACGTTCAAGACGATATGGTCGAAAATGAAGTTCACGCTGATCCTCCCATGTTTGCGACTGACCGGAATCCCAAGATAAGCAAGGCACTGTCAATTATAGTCAGTCATGGCTTGTCGTCAAAGTGGTGCTTTTCTTGTTTCTCGTCCGGCATTGCTGACAACGAGCTGCTTCCCTCCCAGGGAACCGAGGCTTCTGAGATAAACACTTGGG
>DATCZR010000374.1:0-7919 GCA_036525835.1 Cyclobacteriaceae bacterium | reverse complement strand
AAAATCAGCCAGGTAAGGAAAGTCAGCCAATGTTCTCCAGTATGGAGTACGATAATTGGCAAAACTGTTTACTTTCTTATACACATAGGCAGCGTTGGCATACACATTGGTATTTTCATTGATGTCGTATCCGCCATTTACTAAGAACTTAGACGCGGTAGTTTCAGGTGAACCATTGATGTTTCCCGCATCGGGTTTCATTGCCAAAAAGGTTTGCACATCGGCAATGTTTGCGCCAAAGTCAGCAGCTTCACCAGCTGCATCTACTGTACCTGGTCTGTTGGCCAAGTTTACTTTTGAAAAATCAATGGTGTAGTTCAAGAATCCTTTTCCATCTCCAAGAACAGTTCCATTGTTCAAACCCATGCCTACCATTTCTCCATCGCCTTCAGATGTCATCCCTGTTCTCAAAGTAACTGATCCGCCATCTGTGGCATCGTTCAAAATGATGTTCATTACACCGGCAATGGCATCAGAACCGTATTGCGCAGATGCTCCGTCTCTTAGTATCTCCACGCGTTTGATGGCAGATGTGGGAATAGCGGATATATCGGCACCTGTTTCACCACGGCCTGGTGAAGTTTGAGTGTATAGAAGGGCACTCAGATTTTTACGTTTTCCATTGATCAAGATCAACGTTCTGCTCGGCCCCATATTCCTTATCTCGTATGGATCAAGAAGAGATGTTGCATCATTCACAGGTGTTTGTACTGTGTTGAATGAAGGAACTCTGTATTGAAGGGCTTTATCAAATGTAGTTTGACCAGTAGAGATTAATGCATCACTGGTTAAGATATCAACTGGAAGCGGGGTATCGGTCACTGACCTGGGTTGGGTACGTGATCCAACAATGATAACTCCGCCCAATTGAGTAACATCCTCGGCAAGTGAAATGTTAAGATTTCTACTTTCACCAGCGGCAAGTGTGACATCTCGTGTTTGAGAGACGTAGCCAATGTAACTGAAGGTTATCTTGTGGGTACCTGCAGAGAGAGAGAGTGTGTATCTCCCGTCTGTATCAGTAACTGTACCTACATTACCACCTGCACTTACCGTAGCGCCAATAACAGGCCCTTCGCTGCTGTTTACTATCCCTGAAAGAGTTTGTGCTTGTATCAGGAATGGAAAAAGCAAGAGCAATAATGTGTAAATGTTTTTTGTCATTTTCATTTCTAAATGGTTTACGTTAATGATTTTGTGAGGGCCTTTTGAATGATGTTTTTTAAATGGCGGTATTGAGCGAACGTTTCAAAATGGCCGTAAGATTAGTGGCTCAACTATGAGATTCCGATTATGAAGAATTGTAAAGCATATGACTTTTTGGTTTGACTAAGGATTTTTCATTTTTAGGAAAAATAGTAATTAAAACGGTAGAAATTATCTAGGCAGTCATATTTTTATCTCATAAAGGCATATCATCCACAAAAACGAGTGCAAATAGCAATAGCCTGCCTGCAGGTAGACTGAAACTTATGAGGTTAACAGAGGAGATTTCAAAACAAAAAAGCCATCTATTAAAATGGCTTTTTTGATCTTCTTATCATCAGCTTATCGAAGCAAATTTTTTAATGCTTCTTCAGCATCAATGAATAAATATTAATATGAATCATTAATGCCCGTAAATACCACTCTGTCAAATTGAATCCAAACTAAATCCACTTAGAAACTTACAATAGCAAGTTCATTACGTGTTGGTTTTAAACCGTTATCAGTAGTATCAAAAGAGCGTCTCTGAGTAATTGTATTGTTTGTGAGATTCCATTCCACTATTGATCCACCATTGACCTCGCCACCAGAGCACGTGATATAAAGCCTGCCATTGGGAGACTCAGTGAATGTACCCAGGGGCAATATGCCTTCAAAATCAAGAATATGTTCGAAACTCACATTACCGCTATTAATATCCACTGTGTAAAATGTGCCGGAATTTTGATTTAATCCGGCATGTTGAGTGGTTGAGGAATACAGTTTCCCGTTTCTTTCAACAAAACCTCCTGCGGGTCTCCATCCATCGGTTATCAAATCTTGCGAAAATATAAAAAGCACCTGGTAACCAGATCCGTCCTTGTTTATTTTAAAGAGGTTGCCGTTGAAAGAATTACCGCCGTTTCGTGAGCAACCATATAACACACCATTCGATGCCTCAAACAACGGATTGTTGGTGGCATTGACGTAATCGGTTAATTGACCGGCATCAAAATTAGCGGAATTATTTCCCCGGGATTCATGAATTACAGTGAAGGTTGAAGTTTGGGGATCAAAGCGCGTAATGACCCCGTAACCATATGTATTACCAGCACTCGCTGTAGTAAAATAGATATTTCCATCAGATGCCTGCATTAGCTTACTTTCATTAGGTCCATAGAGACTGGCATCAATATCCACCGGCGCGCTAAAAGTACCACTTGACGGATCATAACTCCAGATTTTACCATTCCCAAAAGAAGCAGCACCTGAAAATGGGCTACTGGCATAGAGCAAACCATCAGATGCCAAAAGTGGACTATGTACAAATCCCCAACCAAACTCTGAATCAGTAGGAAATTGTTTCAAAACAGTAAGGCTATTGGTTTTTGGATCAAATTCATAAAAAGAACCCAATCCTAAGACATTAAAATTTGCGTCAAATATTGTAGTTGTAAATCCATACAATTTTCCGTTGGGTGCAAGGGTCAATCCACCCCCAGGTTGTCCTCCTGTCTGTTCGTTAAAATCAAAAACCTTTTGGAAATTAAGGCCGTTCCCATCTGTTCTGAAAATGGTTCCAAAATTATTGGCTCCTCCATCGGCGGTTGTTCCAAACATGTATGTGCCACTGCTTACGGAGGCAATGTTAAAGCAATGAATGGTTGTTTTTGTTAAAATATCACCATCAGAGACCACACCATCCTTATCAACGTCAAGATAAACATCGATTATTACTCCGCCCCCGTCAGGGCACTCTTGATTATTCGCATCGATAAAATCAAATACAAAAGTCAATCCATCACTGCCATTCAACCCATCATTGCCATCGCAAAGGTCAATAATGGATAATACATCTTCATTTGATTCAAGTAACGAATTCCTATTGGTGTCCTCAAAAAAGGTCAACCTGCTGCAACCATCACCAATATCCTCCGTGATCATACCGATGGTCATTCCATCAAGACCATCAAGGCCGTCAAGGCCATCTTCCAACTTGCATGAAAGCAGTGAGAGAATAATTATAAAAATACCAAGGCTGTTAAAAAATTTCATTGCGTATTTGTTAAAAGTCAGACTCTGTTTCATGAACAGAAAAATTTTAATCCTGTTATTATAATTTATCTTTTGTTTCTTATCGGGGATAATAGTTCATCTCACAACCACTATTTTAGTGTACCAATGAGAATAAACCGGTTCACCTAACATAGTTAAGTCCATATACCAATCACCAGCTTATCAACAGGGAATGAGCCTTACTAACATTTTCCTACAGTAAATCAATTGCCATCCTTGTAAACGTGCAACAGACTCGTATTTTGTTTTGAAAAGTCGCCCCCATTTTTTCCAACAGTTGTTATATTTGTTGTTATAAACGTGCAATATGGCTCAAAAAAGAGCTTTTTTTTGTTTGATATTTTGGCTGTCATTACTAACTAAAGTTATTGGGCAGGATACCGTATTTGTTGATATACATAGATTACCAGGTCTGGTAAGGAATGTTTTTAATGTAGGAGTAGACGTGATTGCAAACACTGGGGATCATCTTTATAAATGGAAAGGGTCTAAATGGGAAGAGCTATCCATAAAATTCAACAAACCATATGTTTTTTATGATGACAATTACTTCGAATCAGATTTCATTCCACCTAAGTACATTTTTGATACAAAAAGTATTGAATCGCTGATTCCTGAAAAGTCCGTCAACCTGGCGACCTATGGCAAAGCTACCAACAGATTCTTTATTGCCACTGCAGGCAAATTATTTGAGTACGAGATCTTTCCGTATTACACTAAAATACTTCCTGAATGCTCAATAAGAGATATCTATATCGAAGATGGCCTGAAGGTCATTTCAACATATTCAGGTATATATATCAATGATTCGATTAGGCTTACATATCCTGCATCATCTAATGGACCATTGGTCAAATTGGGTGACAATTATGTGCTTTGCAATGACGTGGTTTTCACATACCATCCACCTGCTGAATTCATTCCTGTTTCTTTAAATGAAAATCCCGAACTGGGGCATGTAAGAAAAATAGTCATGCTTGAAGATGAGATATATTTCCAGTTTACTCTGTCGATAGCCAAGTATGACAGTATACGTGGATTTTCAATAGTTCATTCTGGACATGAATACATCGATATTGAAGTGATTAACAACAGTCTTTTCTTCAGCACTTTCGAAGGAAAAGTATTCAGGTATACCCGAGATGCTACAATTCAGTTATACGACCTTGGGGCCCCCATAAATGATATATATACATGGAACCAGTGGGTGTATTATTCATCAGACAAAGGTTTGTATAGATCAAACAAAGATTCCAATCAGGCTCCTGTAATAATTCATGATCATGATGATGTTGTAGCTGTTGCTATGGATGTTCAGGCCAACTTATGGATTTCAACTGAGTTCGGACTTTATATAAAGCCAAGAAACTTCGAGATTATCGTGCCAGTGATTCCTAGTGTGGAATTTAACCGTGAGGCCATTTTCTTTGCCAATGATACCTTGTACGCGGGATCGGTCTCTGGTTTGTATAAAGTGAGTATCTACTCAGTTATGCAGGAATATCTCCCGGCATATCTGCAGCAGATCAAGACTCATCAAAATAAGTCTAAACTTTCCACGATTCTGTTGACGGTACTGCCTATTGCCGCAACTGCACTTTTGGCCTTTGTATTGATCAGGAACCGAAAATACAATTCAGGAGCTCAAAGTAGTTCCCTCTCTAAAGAAATTACTCTTGAACAGTTTAAACATGATATTCTGCAGAACAAGATTCTATCGGTTAAGGAAATGGCAGATCACTATGATACAAATCCGGTACAGTTGAACAGGGTCTTTATGAAGTGGGGAACATCTCCTGGAAGGTTTTTAAGAAAGGTGCGAATTGAGATTGCCGGTGAAATGATAAGAGACAAGGCCCCCCTGGAAGCAATTGTAAAGAGGACTGGATTTTCAGCCATTTATATCAGAAGAATTGTCCGCAAATAAATCTGAATTTGCCTGATGGACAAATTGACTGCTTACTTTTTCTGAGATGAATATCTCTATGCAAGAATTACAAATCACCCCTCGCTTCTTTTGGTAGTGATCAGGCTGGTAGTAAGTTTTTATTTTTTGCGAGGTAGAGATTTTTATATCTTCAATTCCTCAATCAATATTAGTAAATAAAAAAATCCCGCACGAGTGCGGGATTTTTTATCAAGCTCTCCCTCTTGGACTTGAACCAAGGACCCTCTGATTAACAGTCAGATGCTCTAACCAGCTGAGCTAAGGGAGAATACTTTGCCGGATGATCTCAGCTATGGTATTCCATCAGCTGAGCCCTGCCTGCCGGCAGGCAGGTAAAGGAGAATAATAGCCCCGAAAAAACGGGAGTGCAATATTAAGGGTTTGAGCCTAAAATCACCAAAGGCGGCTGCAAATTTTCAAGGATTTAGCTTCGGCTTAATCTTTTCTAGTTAAAAAAGGAAGGCTACCTGTTTTAGGTAGCCTTCTCAAACTGCTATCTGGACGCCCCCAAATAGATTGAGTTGAAAATCAACTTATAGGTATTGCGCGATTGCCCGCGGAATTGGGGCCTAAATCCAATCAAAATCACATTTCCCGAGCCATGTTTGACGTTCATCATAGCCCCTTTGTTTTTGATGCGGGTTTCACCCAGGGCCCAGCCGCTCATCAGCAAATCAGATGAAGCATATGTGGCCACTGCTGTAACATCGGGACGCGGAACAGGTAATTTCACCAATTCATTGCCTCCCTCAGCCTTGCGTGATGGTACAATTGTTTCGAAGGCACGGCTCCGCGAAAATGAGGCAGCTGCCTCTTCCTTCATGCCAAAGGCCAATGGGTCTTTGTTGTTAACCTTCATTCTGATAATTGATCCGGGAATGAAGAATGTACTTGATGAATAGTTTTTGGTTATGTTATTAACAGGCAAACCAAATTCATCAATTGCCAAATCGCAGGCCTGATCAAACATGATCATTACACCCCCATTAGCTACATAATTTTTCAGGGATAGGGTTCCTTCCAAACCAATACCACCTACATATTGCTCTGGCATGGTGCCTGGTCTATGGCCAACCATGATCTCTTCGGGTGACTGAGATGAAAAAATGATGGCCGAATACTTACTTAGGTCTTTACCTTTTATGTCCTCGTTGTGCAAAGTATCCAGGTCAAATTCAAATTGCTCGAGAACCCAACGGGTCCAACCCTCATCTATATTGGCATCCCAAGATTTGTACAGACCCACTTTCACTTTTTTCAACTCTTTAGCGGAGGAAGGTTTTGCTGCAATTCCCGAGAAACTTAGTCCAAGATATTTGCTTAGCTCATTGATACGGCTTTGGGTTTGACCTCCCTTTTCAATGAGGATGGTACCTGCCTCATAGCTATTTTTTCCATCAGTGAATGCAGCTTGAGCAATCGAAATTTTCTCTCCATTCTTTTGGAGCCGGTTGATGACCGTGGCCGTTTGATTTTCTTTTCCATCCAATGCATAGCCATATCCTGAAGATCCTGCAACTTTTCCCTCCGGCACCTTAGCAGCAGCTTCCATCTTCTTTGTTTTAGCAGTGAATGAGGTGGCCATCCTGTCAACGGTTACACCCATCGACATGGGTAGTGTCCATCCGGTTAAGTCATAAGGAGCAATGGGAGGTCCACCCGGGTACTGATACAAGTCGGGATAGTTTTGCTTCTCCATCAAGTCTGATAGATAAGGTCTGAAGGCTTGCGATCCGTACATGATATAACTGCCAGCTTCATATTCCTTATCGCCCACTTTAAATTTATTTGTGGCTTCTTCCACTTCAATGCCACCCAACCTCATAATATTAACCAGATTAACAGCCTCATGACTGTCCCATTGATTCTTGGGGATCACGTAGGCATAGGCTCCCTTTGTATCCGTGATGGCATCTTTGCCCATCGAATAAATATTGTACAGCAGCTCATCATGCTTTTCTGAAGCCAGGTCAAGCACGGCCATTGATGCCTCCAGCATGTAGTCAACCGCATCTCTGAAATGAGATTCCCCACCTTTCCACGGATAGGGGTAAAATATTTCTGTTCCGTCCACCGTTTTTGAAATGCCGTCACGCGAGGACCTTCCACCGATTGCTTTGGGAATAGAGTCTGGTGGATAAAATCTTGGCGTAGGGGAGGTGTGGGCCGTCTCGGTAAGAATACCGATTTGATTATGGTAATAGGGGGCAGTCCTCATGCCGCCATTCCACCACATTTCATAAGTAGTCATGGAGATGGCGCCCGGCATTTTTTTCATGGCAAAACGATTGGCCATGGCGGTACCTACTAGGTTTACTCCCGTCGTTACTCCGGGGTGAATCTTCATATTCACCGGGCTTCGAAATGGCGGAATAAAGATTCGAGCCCAAGCCGGAGAAGACTGGTGGTGGTTGTGTATAACCTGTGGATACCATTCGTTGTACAGCACATTCATTACCGCTTTGGTCTCTGGCATATTGCCCATAAACCAGTCGCGATTATTATCATGACCAACATACTCTTGATAAAGAATGGGAGGGCCGGAAGTCTCGTAAACGGTGCCCAGGTTTTTTCTGTACCAGGCACCCTCAATGTCAAGTCCATCAGGATTGATGACAGGAACTACAAGGGTCACTACATTATCGCGGATTTGCTTCATCTCATCCGACTCCTCTGCAGCAATACGATACAATAGTTCAGGTGTCATCTG
>DATCZR010000373.1:0-2269 GCA_036525835.1 Cyclobacteriaceae bacterium | reverse complement strand
CATTCAATTGCCAGACAACAATATGTTTCGCTTTGGATTTTCATTGGGTGCCGCCTGGAGCAAAGTGGACATCAATGCATTGAACTTTGGAACTATTTCTCCTTCTGATCCGATACAGGTTGATTTGCTCGACAACAATTTTCAAATTTTAAGTAATGCCGGGGCATCTTTACACATTAAAGCATTTAACATCGGCATCTCACTCCCCAATATTATTCAGCCTGTTTATCTTACTACTGATGCGTTTACCGTATCCAAGATAAATCCATTTGAGTCCGCTATTATTCATACCAGTTATCGATTTTATTTCTCTAATAATTTTAATGTATTTGAGCCTTATGTGGTATATCGATTTAATAAATCGCTGCCATCACAACTTGAAGCTGCAGGTATTCTTCACCTTCAGCATAAAGTTTGGATTGGCGGATCTTACAAGCAGGATTTTGGTATTTCTGCCTTAGGCGGTTTTAAACTTAATAATCTCTTAGGTGTAGGGTATAGCTATACACTCAAGAATGTTGGATTAAACGAACTGAACACACCATCACATGAGATTCATATAGGATTGCTTTTTGGAGAGCGTCAAAAGCGCAAGCCTTATTATTCTTTTGTTGATACCGATATTGATAAACATCCAAAGAATTACAAAGCCTTGGTAGCAAGGCAAAAGCAAAAAGAAAAAGCAGAAGCCAGAAAGCATGCCGCTGAATTGGCCAAAAAGAAAGCTGACGAGGAAAAAGCATACCGGGAAGCCATAAAAGTACAACCCAGCAAGCCGGAACCTACACCAGAGCCAACTAATCCAACGCAACAGCCACAGCATGATGCAGGGGCCAGGTTCAAAACAACTGAAAATCCACTCAATTTATTTAAAAAACCGATAGGTATTAATGATCCGCAAGAAGAGGAGTTTTTGAAGCGACTTGAAGTGCATGCTGAAAATGCGGATGAACTTCATGGTGAAGATTTTCATCCCAATGCAGAGAGACATGAATTTGTAAAGAAGGGTGTTTATTCCAATGAAATGGATTTTGGCAATTATGTGATAGCAGGGGCATTTAACTCTGAGACGATCGCCAAAACATATTCAGAGGGATTGAAAAAATTAGAATTTGAAAGTGCTTATTATGGATATGTTTCAGAAAGGAGCATCTGGTACGTTTACATTTCTAAATCCAACGATATAAATAAATCACGGGAAGATCGTGATAAGTATCGGAAGATGCACATATTTAAAGATGCCTGGCTACTTACTGTTCAAGAGTAACTCATGAGAAGACTGCAGATTATTTTGTTGGCGATGGCTTTGGCTCATGGTGCAAGGGCACAGCCACCCGTGATTACATCCGTTTTACCAGCTGGTACTTATCCGACCGATCAATTGATCATTACGGGGTCGGGGTTTAGTGCTACATCCAGTCAGTTGCAGGTATGGTTCAATCAGGTCAAAGGCACTATTGTCTCCTCTTCAGAATTTAGCATCACAGTAACGGTGCCTGCATCAGCAAAATATGGTGTGCTTGAAGTAATAAATTTATCAACTCGCCTCTCAGCCAGGTCTTCCTTTAAATTCTCTCCTTATTACAGTGGTAAAACATTTGATGCCTCCTTGCTAGAAGCACCCTTGACTTTCTCTGGCGCCAACGAACTTTTTGATTTATGTACATGTGATCTCAATGGGGACAACAAACCTGATGTGGCAGTTACCAAATTTGAAAATGAAACCGACTTGAATGTACTTCAAAACACAAGTACGCCAGGCAGCCTTTCTTTCAATACATTAAATAAAACAAACCTGCCAGCGCTAAATCTGGGAGCGCCAACGGAAAAAATAACTTGCGGAGACCTCAATGGTGATGGCAAACCTGAACTAATAGCTACGCGTGGCGGAGCCACAAAAAATACCGTCTATGTACTTCCAAATACCAGCACCGCTACCATTTCATTCGGTTCTGTGATTCCTTTGTTTTTGGATGGAGTTGATTTTGCTCGATTTGTAAAAGTGCGCGACTTAAACAATGACGGCAAGCCTGAAATTATTGTGACAAATTCCTTTGACAATGATCTTTATATTTTTCAAAACCAAAGCACCGGAGGCAGTATAATCATCAATCCGACTCCTGTTAAAATTAGTGTAACGGGGGCATCCAATACTTATGCCCTGGATGTTCAGGATCTGGATAATGATGGGCTGGCAGACTTGATCGTGACCCAACTTCAGACCAGTAACATTTATATTATGAAAAACCAGGGCGCATTACTTTTTGCT
>DATCZR010000372.1:0-8590 GCA_036525835.1 Cyclobacteriaceae bacterium | reverse complement strand
ATGAGTGTATACAAAGATTCTTTGTTGATGCTGGGTTCAGGAGGAGCGGGTATAATGCTTCTCGATCCGGTTACGTACAAGAAAAAAATTATTTCATCACAAAATGGGCTTCCTTCAGATTTTATATATTTCATTGTTGCTGACAGTGATGGTTATATCTGGATTGGCACTGAGCAAGGTATTACCAAATTGATGCTGAATAAGGATTATGAGATTGAACAAAACCTACACTATGGATATGATAATGGGTTGTTGGGAGTAGAAACGAACAGGAATGCTTTTTTGGTAAATGGAGAAAAATATTTTGGTCTTATAGATGGCGTGTATCAATACAATGAGCTGCCGAGAGAAGGTTGGTATTCATATGATTTACATATTAGGGATGTTGAGATTTTTTATGGACAGTATTCGAGCAGAGATTACTCAGATAGTCTTTCAGGTTTCTTTCGCCTACCGTACAAGCCTCAGCTTCCTGCTGACCGAAATCACATTACTTTTCAATTCAACCGCGTAGATAAAAGGTATCCTAAGTCAATTAAGTTTAAATATTTATTAGTAAACTTTGATAAGACATGGTCGCAACCTTCTAGTGTAGGCATGGCTACTTACAGTAATCTTCCGCCAGGCGATTATGTGTTTAAAGTAGTCGCTACCAATAACAATGGAAGCTGGGATCAGGAGCCTTTGAGTTACCCATTTACGGTGAAGGCACCTTTTTATCAAACGAGTCTTTTTCAATTGACTGTAATTCTCCTCTTTTTCGGTCTTATCATATTAATATTTTATTTACGCGTGAGAAAGAGAATTAATAAAATAATGGAGGTGGAGAGAATCAGGCAACAGGAGCATGATAGCTTACGTAAGGAGATTGCGAGAGACTTCCATGATGAAATGGGAAATCAACTAACACGCATAATCAATTATGTTAGTTTGATGAAGTTAAGTAAAAATGGGAATGCTACACAGTTATACGATAAAGTTGAGGAGTCTGCGAAGTATTTATATACAGGGGCTCGTGATTTTATTTGGAGCATAGACCCAGGTAATGATGAATTATCTAAACTTTTTTTACACATCAGGGATTTTGGCGAAAAGCTATTCGAGGAAAAGGGAATAATGTATCGTGCGTTAAATGAGGTTACAAAACCAGTGCGAATACCGTATGGATTTAGCAGAGAGGCAAACCTGGTTTTCAAAGAGGCTATGACCAATGCGTTTAATCATTCTGAAGCAAAAAATGTTTTATTTACCCTGAAACGGGTAGATGATATGTATGAGATGAAGCTGACTGACGATGGCAAGGGCTTCAATCAAAAAACACTAGAGAAATTGAATGGCCTAAAAAACATGCGAACAAGGGCAGAAAGAATAGAAGGTATTCTGTATATTCATAGCCGTAGGGGTGGAGGCACCGAAATAAGTCTATTATTACCTATTCACGTATACAAAGAGAAAATATGAACACCGAATCTAAAAAGCGAGTTTTGATCATTGAAGATGATTCTGAAATTCGAAGCAGCTTTGCCATGATTGTAGATAGTTCCCAAAAGTTTACGGTAGTAAATTCGTATAGCAATTGCGAAGATGCTATCAAGCACATAAATAATGATAAACCCGATATTGTGCTCATGGATGTGGAGTTGCCTGGTGGAATGAACGGTATCAAAGGGACGAAAATCATCAAAGATAAAAGTCCCAATTCTGACATTATAATGGTGACTGTTTATGAGGACAGCGAAATGGTGTACGAAGCACTCAAGTCAGGAGCTTCTGGCTATATCACCAAAAGTGCCAACTACATGGAGCTGCTCTCCGCCTTGGAGGAGATTACCAAAGGAGGAGCTCCGATGAGTAGTAAAATTGCAAGAATGGTGATTGATAACTTCCATCTTAATCCCAACAGTCCGCTTACAAAAAGGGAAACAGAAATACTACAATTGATTTCAGAAGGCAAGACGTACACACAGATTTCTGAAGAACTTTTCATTTCTAAAGAAACTTCAAAGACGCATATAAAGAATATTTATTCAAAGTTGCAAGTACGTAGCAAGTCTGAAGCCATTGCGAAAGCCAATCAAGATAAGCTGATCTAAGCTTGTAGAATATTTCCACCTATAATGGAATTTAACCGTCCTTGCGTTAAGGACAGCATGCTTTCTTATTTTGGTTTTTTAAGGGTTGATTAATTTTTAGTTTAGACGTCTTACTAACTATAATCTAACTTATCATGAATAGAAAATTCACTTTCGGAATTCTTCTTCTTTTAGTATCAACTACACTTTTTGCACAACGCAGGAAATCAAATCAGGAAGCCCAGCCATTATCAGCTGTTGAGCTATCAGGGATTCAGGTCAAAACTGCTGGCATGAAGAAAATGGAGGGATACTTCGAATATTACTTTGACGAGAAACAGGATAAAATTCATTTGGTAGTCGACAAGTTGAATACCGAGTTTTTATATGTTAACTCGCTGGCTGCAGGAATAGGTTCCAATGATATTGGATTAGACAGAGGTCAGCTGGGGAATGAACGAATAGTAAGATTTGACAGAAGAGGACCCAAAGTTTTACTTATTCAGCCAAATTATCGCTTTCGGGCAAACAGCAATAACCTAATGGAACAAAGAGCCGTGGAGCAAGCATTTGCACAATCTGTACTCTGGGGTTTTACGGTTGAGGCAGAGGAGCCGAATAAGGTACTTATTGATATAACGGACTTCCTCTTGAGAGATGCGCACGAGGTGGTTGAAAGGTTGAAGCGAGCGCGTCAGGGGAACTATTCTTTAGATAAGTCTCGTTCTGCACTTTATAGTCCTCGGATTAAAAATTTCCCCAAAAATTCTGAGTTTGAATCTACACTCACTTTTGTTGGCGATCCGGCAGGACAATATATAAGAAGTGTAACCCCAACTCCAAGTAACGTTACGGTAAGGCAGCATCATTCATTTATTGAATTGCCTGACAGCAATTATACGCCAAGAAAGTTTGACCCAAGGGCGGGCTATTTCGAAATGTCGTATTATGACTATGCAACGCCAATCGATGAACCCATCGAGAAGATATTCATTACTCGACATAGATTGGAAAAGAAAGATCCTTCTGCGGCAGTAAGTGAGGCGGTAGAGCCAATTATATATTATCTTGATCCTGGTGTCCCGGAGCCAGTAAGATCGGCGCTCATGGATGGTGCTGGATGGTGGAATCAGGCATTTGAAATGGCTGGGTATAAAGATGCCTTTCAAGTGAAACTATTACCAGAAGATGCAGACCCGATGGATATCCGATACAACCTAATTCAATGGGTGCATCGGTCAACCCGTGGCTGGTCTTATGGTTCAACTGTTGCTGATCCCAGAACAGGTGAAATTATAAAGGGTCAAGTTTCTTTAGGTTCTCTTCGGGTACGCCAAGACTTCTTGATAGCAGAGGGTCTTCTGGCACCTTATGAAGAAGGGAAGCCTGCCTCGGAAGAAATGGAGAAGATGGCTCTGGCCAGGCTTAGGCAATTGGCGGCTCATGAAGTGGGGCATACCATTGGACTCGCGCATGCCTACTCATCTAGCTCAGAGGGCCGAGCTTCGGTAATGGATTACCCTCATCCCTTGGTGAAATTGACAAATGGAACAATTGATTTATCAGAAGCATACGATGATAAAATCGGAGCCTTTGATAAGATTTCCATTGCTTATGGTTATCAGGATTTTCCGATCGGAACCAATGAGGAGAAAGCGCTTAATGATATTATTCAAAAATCTTTACAGAATGGATTGACATTCTTATCAGATCAGGATGCACGACCGCCAGGAAGTGCTCATCCCCATACCCATTTGTGGGACAACGGCAAAGACGCAGCTGATGAACTCCTGAGAATGCTTGAAATCCGTTCGGTAGTAATGAAAAATTTTGGAGAAAGAAACATCAAACCCAACATGCCGATGGCAATGCTCGAGGAAGTTTTGGTTCCCATGTATTTCTTTCATCGCTATCAGACTGAAGCCACCGCAAAAGTAATTGGAGGATTAAACTATAGGTATGCGCTACGTGGAGATGGTCAGCCCATAACAGAGATGGTGGGACCACAGCAGCAAATAAAAGCCATTGAAGCTTTACTAAAAACGGTAGATGTATCCGTATTAGCATTACCTGAAAGTATAATGAAATTAATTCCGCCTCGGCCACTTGGTTATAGGAGGCATAGAGAAGTAATAGATATTAGAACTGAACTTACTTTTGATCCCCTTGCAGCGGTAGAGGAGGCAGCTAACTTGAGTTTTAGTTTGCTGCTAAATTCAACCAGAGCAGCACGCCTTTTCGAATATCATGCTAGAGATACGCGATTGCCTAGCCTGGAAAATGTAATAGATAAAGCGATAGCCTATACTTTTAAATCTAATTCAAAGCTTGGCTTTGAAGGGGCTGTACAAATTACTATTAACAATTCCTTGCTAATAAATCTTATGGTGTTGGCAACGATACATGACACCTCACCGCAGGTAAGGGCAATTGCCAGTTTGGAGTTGGAAAAAATAAAGACATATGTAAGTGGTAAACTCAAGTCGACAACTGATGAAGATTGGAAGGCACATTATGTTGATGTCGTTGCCCAAATAGAACGGTTTGTTGAAGATCCGGGCGAATTCAAAATTGAAGTTTTACTCGATGCTCCTCCCGGGCAGCCTATTGGTGATTATGGACTGGAGTATTGCGGTAATTAACAATTGGTAAAAATGATGGAGAGCCTAGTGCTCTCCATCAAAATATTACTTGAAATCATTGACCTTATCGCGACTTACAATTATCTCCCTTTCTCACTAGATCTGTGGTGTGATCTTGAGCCAGCGGTTAGAATAGACGATTACATCCTGTATGGAAGAAATATTTAGAATGTAGGAGCGATTGATCCAGAGCTAACAATGGATGTCAAGAAGACAATAATTAAGAGTAGCCAGACAAAGAGTGTGGACTCAGATGCCCAAAAACTATAATGAACTTACTTTTTGAGTAAATCGTGATAATTATGGTAAATCACATAAAGGATATTCTCTTCTCTTTGATTTCGAAGTAAGTTTGACATTACCATCCAAATTAAGTGATAAAATGAATGTGCTGATTGTTCTCCCCAGTGTGATACCGGCCCATAAATATGGGGGAACGGAAAGAGTGATTTGGTATCTGGGAATGGGGTTAAAGGCGCTTGGCCATCAGGTCACCTATTTGGTAAATGAAGGATCAGCCTGCCATTTTGCGCCAGTTTTATTTCTGGACAGGAGTAAGCCACTTGATGATCAGATTCCTGCTGATATCGATATTGTTCATTTTCACTATGTGAATCCGGGAGAGGTCAGCAAGCCTTATGTCATTACCATGCATGTGAATGATACCTATTTAGGGCCACTTGATAAAAACACGATATTCATTTCCAGAAATCAGGCAGAGCGATTTGGTTCTAATATGTACGTTCACAATGGATTGAGTTGGGATGACTATGGTGCGCCCGATCTATTGGGTAAGAGGAAAGCGTTTCATTTTCTAGGTAACGCAGCATGGCGTGTTAAAAATGTGCAAGGTGCGATTGACATTATCAAACTAACCAAGCATGAAAAGTTAAATGTGCTTGGTGGTCGAAGATTGAATATTAAAATGGGCTTCCGTCTCACCATCAGCCCCCGGGTTTCATTCTTTGGAATGGTAGGTGGAGAAGAAAAAAATAATTTACTACGTTCTTCCAAGGGACTAATTTTTCCTGTGAGATGGCATGAGCCCTTTGGCCTTGCTATCATTGAAAGTTTATATTTTGGTTGTCCGGTTTTTGGAACCCCATATGGCTCTCTCCCTGAATTGGTAACCAAGGATGTTGGGTTTCTTAGCAATCGGGTAAGCGAGTTGGCTGAGGCCATCACGCAAAGTAGTTCTTACTCAAAGGAGAGATGTCATGAATATGCAGTAGAAGAATTTAATTCACAAAAGATGACCATGAGATATGTTGAAAAATACGAACATGTGATAGCTGGAAATAAATTAAATACTACCCACCCTCAAAATACTTTAATTAAAACTCGTGGGCATCTTCCATTTTTACCATAAGTAGAAAAAAGGCTGAAAAAATGCGCTAATGTTTTATATTGACCTTAAAACTATGAGCCTTTCTAACCATTACCTTCGGTGGCTTGTATTCCGTTGCCGAAAAAAAAGCGATACAAGTACGAAATATTTAATGGAGTTGGCGCGATGTGTCGCCAATTGTCCTGTACAAGATGATCCGGCACCCATTTTAGAAATTGGAACCCGATCGGGTGGATCTGCACTGCTTATGCTAAGAATTATTGATGCCATATACAATAAGAGCGATGCAAAACCTTATGTTTTGACGATAGATCCCTATGGAATGAGACCTTACGAAGGAGAGCCATTCGTCTATGATGCAAAACATTATGGAGAAATGAAACAAAACTTGAATTCATACACCAACCATGTTCATTATATGATGGACTCTGAATTGTTCTTAAGTCTAATGGACAAGCTTTACATCTGGGATAAAGCTGAGCGAGCTAAGATTGACAGGTTTACACTGGTTTATTTGGATGGTAGCCATGATCCTGATATAGTTTGGGCTGAGATGCAACAACTTTTGCCCAAAGTAATACCCGGTGGGTACTTAATAATCGATGATACAGATTGGTTTGATGGTGAGGTAAAGAAGCGGCTGGACAGGTTGGAAGAAACAATTTCGTATACAATCAGACATAGCGGGAAACATAGTATTATTCAGAAATCTGCATAATTCACTCCCGCTGCCGAAGTGCTTCGAACACCACCACTGCAGCGGCAACGGATACGTTCATTGAATCAATTTTTCCGCGCATAGGTATTAAAATGTTAGCATCAGCATTATTTATCCAAATATCTGACAGACCATTTGCCTCGCTGCCCATCACAATGGCACACGGTTGTTTGTATGACACGTCTGTATACTTCGATGCGCCAGAGAGATAAGTACAAAAAAGTTTTATCCCTTTTTCTTTTAGCCAGGCGATTGTATCTTCAGAAGATGTACTTGCGATTTGAGTAGTAAAAACACATCCGATGCTTGACCTGATTACGTTGGGATTATAAAAATCGGTTTGCGGATCGCAACAGATGACCGCATCAACGCCAGCCGCATCAGCAGTTCTTAAGATGGCGCCCAGGTTGCCCGGTTTTTCAACGGCTTCTAAAATGAGAAGTAAAGGATTTTCACTCAATCTAATTTGATTGAGTTGAGTTGATTTTTTTTCTGCAATGGCAATCACACCACCAGTAGATTCCCGGTAAGCCATTTTCTCAAAAACGGAGAGATTGACCGGTGTGAGTAAACCTTCCTCTATTCCAAGTGCTGCTACTTGAGCCAGATCAATGATCTCTTCACAATAAAACACACTGTCGATAGCATAATCTGCTCTTATGGCCAGAGCGAGTTCTTTGATCCCTTCAATAGTAAACTGGTTGTGCTTCTTTCTCTCTCTGACTTTATCCAGAGATATCAGATGTTTGATCTTTGAGTTTTGAACACTCGTAATTTTACTATTCATGGTTACCGATTCGAAGTTAAATTTAATGGAATTACCTTGATGACGAAGGAAAGGTCAGTTCACATTGTTTGTTACTTTGAATAAACACCGATACCTTTCGTGTATGCAGACCTGTTTTCCATCTGGCTGGAATGAGTATGAATTGATTGACTCAGGAAATTTTGAAAAACTAGAACGTTTTGGAGAATATATTTTAATTAGACCCGAACCTCAAGCCCTGTGGGAGCCTTCCTTATCAGCAGAAGTGTGGAGAAAGAGGGCAGATGCTCATTTTCATAGAGAGCAAAAAGATAATTATCGCTTCGGAGAGGATGCCAAGGGAGGCTGGAAGAAAATAGGTAAAATGCCGGATTCATGGCAAATTAATTATAAACATCATGATTTAGAGATTACACTTCGTCTGGCCCTCACTGGATTTGGTCATGTAGGAATGTTTCCAGAGCAAGCCGATAACTGGGATTTTATATTCGAAACTGTAAAATCATGGAAGGGAGTACAAAGCAAGGTTCTAAATCTTTTTGCCTACACAGGTGCGGCCTCCGTGGTGGCCCGAATGGCTGGAGCTGATGTGACTCATGTGGATTCATCACGACCGGGGCTGAATTGGGCTAATCAGAATATGCAAATGAACCATCAGAGCAATATAAGATGGGTGTATGAAGATGCCTTAAAGTTTGTGAAGCGCGAAGTCAAGAGAGGCAACACCTATAATGGCATAATCATGGATCCACCACCCTACGGACGTGGACCTGATGGGGAAAAATGGATGTTGTCAGACAAACTAAATGAACTGGTGCAATTAAGCAGCCAGCTACTGATGAAGAAGGATCAATTTTTTATCCTAAGCATGTATGCGGTGGGACTTTCTGCTCAGGTTGGGTTTAATGTGATTACCAAACATTTTAAAACGACTAATCCTGAATTCGGAGAATTTCACCTTCACTCGCAATCCGGCAATCATTTGCCTATGGGAACCTTTTTAAGGTTTCGTAGTTAAAAAAATAGGAGCATTTGCACCCATTA
>DATCZR010000371.1:0-4918 GCA_036525835.1 Cyclobacteriaceae bacterium | reverse complement strand
CTCAACTTGCGGATTGGCTTCGTCCATGGTATAAATGATTCCGCCAGAAATGATTATATCGGCAGGAGCTTGCTTTTCCTGACAGGAAAAAACAATCAGAGCAAAAACAACTATTACAATTTTCTTCATGAGTAATTAATTGAGCGTTCCAAACTTAAAATTAACATCTTTTGAGCAGTTTTTAAGAATAACAATGCATTACCGGCCAGGAAAGATAGAGTTTGTACTTAACTTGCCGCAGTCGCATATACGCCAGCGCAATGAGAAAAAATCTGCTTATTATCTGTCTTATATCAATGTTTACTGCTCCCAGCTTAGCTCAAAATGTCGGGCTGTCTTTTTCCTATTTTATTCCGCGCAATGGATCTTTCTCAACTCCCATTAGCCCCTTTTCCTTACGCGGAGTTGGAGTTGACCTGAATCGTTATGTAGCCCTGGAAACCGGTTTTTCACTTTACAGGATGGCCGGCTTAAATTTGATAGACCTACCATTTGAAAGCAATAAGCCACTTACTGGACCTAATTTCACAGCTTTTGTTCCAGCCGAGGTTGTAATTCAATTTAAGGGAAAACAGGCTCAGTTCGACATTAAGGGTGGTGGATTCTTTTTTTATGGGTTTGATCAGCGGGTAGATTACGGAAATATGGATCGCGCTTTGCGGAAATATCAGAGCTGGGACATTGCCAACGCAGATTTAACCTTTAAAAATAATCCCGGTTATGGATTGCACTTTGGTGCAGAGTTTACGGTTTATGTCACACGTCAGTTTGGTATCTCACTTGAATGTAATTATTTGAACGGCACTTCGAAATTTCCCCTTAAGGGAAATTATACCGGTGGTTCTGTGGGCTTAACAAACCAAACCGTTCAAGCTGATTTCCCCGATGCCAAAATTGACTTTACAGGATTGGAATTCTCAATTGGCATTCTATTTACCGGAAAGTAAATCATTTCTCCTTCTACCCCAGTAGAACCATATTAACGTTGCGTCTGTGTACACGGTGGACGCTTTAATCTCTCTGAAAGCTTGTTCAGCCACCTCTCTATCAAAAAACTTATTGCTCATTAATCGGTAAAGAGAATCATTTTCTTTCTCAACATGTGCACCATAAAAATTAATCAGCGAAGTGGTATCCAGAAATAAAATTGTGTCTGCAGCCTGTTTTAATAGAATCTGAAAATAGGAATTTTCAATTGGTGTACGATCAGACTCTTTTACATTAATATTATTTTCATTTAACAACTTTCTTGAATCGGTGGCAAATAGTTTAAGATTAGATTGCGCAGCCTGGTCATTTACTTTTACGGTGTCTGATTCAAACTCCTTTAACGGAAGTAAAAAATATTTCTTCGGCGATTCGTGGTTACGATATACCCAAGCCAGTTCGTAGTATGCATCTTTGATACGGGTAGTGCTCACACTATCTGAAAGTATCTTTTCAAGTTCAATCCACAACATAGCGCCCCCATCCCGATATCTTGACTGCTGGCCGGAAACAAAGTTGCCGAGCGAATAAGCTATGAGTTGATTCTTATCCTTCTTCCATTCCATGGGCTGCAACACATGGGGATGTGAACCGACAATCAGTGTAGCTCCGTTTTTAAAACAAAAATCGGTCAGCATTTTCTGAAATTTATTGGGCTCACTTTTATATTCATCTCCCCAATGCATGAAAACGATGATGGCATCGGTGGCCTGAAGCCTGGCTTTCTCCAAATCAGTCTTTATTTGAACCGTGTCAATAAGGTTTACCATGTTGGGTGTGGAGATGGGAATGCCATTGGTTCCATAGGTATAATTGAGCAACGAAAACTTAATTCCGTTCGAGGAAACAACCAGAGGATATGATTGGGCGCGAGATGCAGAATCTTTAAAAGTACCGGTATGACTAATATCCAAACTATCCAATACGGCAATGGTTCTCTCAAGCCCTGCCTTGCGTCTGTCCACACAATGATTATTGGCGGTAACTAAAACATCGAAGCCTGCATGCTTAAGTCCAGCAGCAAGTTCATCTGGCGCACTAAACTGAGGATATCCTTTATAGGGATGGCCCGCCAGCGTAACTTCGAGGTTAGCCAAAGCTAAATCTGCAGATTGTATAACGGGTGACACATATTGAAAGCAGGCGCTGTAATCATATTTTTTTGAATCAAGATTAAGAGCAGACCAAATTTGCGAATCGTGCTGCATGACATCGCCCACAAATAATAATTTAACCAGGGTTGTATCCTGAGCATAACCAGAAATTGAAAACAGAAGCAGTAGGATAAATAATCTCATATCAGGCTTTATCCATTTCAATAACTTTTTGATCAGCTATGACAAAAACCTTATCCTTCTTCTTAACCGGAATTCGCACATAACCTGTAAAGGATCCGAAAGCCGGCATGATGGCCTCATGTTGTCCAAAGTAGAAACACGGCAATGTTATCGACTGCCTACCTTTGCCAAGAAGTCGCACACCCGGATGAATATGTCCATACATGTTGTATCTCCCAAGAGGAATTTCACCCATAGGTTCATGCGTTAGCAAAAATGAACCCATTTCCAATTGTTCACGAACATGTAGTTGGCATCTTTTGTACTGAAGAGCACTCATGATATCATGGTTTCCCCTTACCAGCTCAAATTTACATGTTTTAAAATGTCTAACCACCTGACCGAAAGCCTCCCATTCGTCATTATAATGACTATGAAAAAGATCTCCTAAGAAGACTACTTTAAGGGGATTAAGTTGTTGGATAAGTTCAATAAGGGATTCCAGATTTTTTGTATTGATGGATGTTGGAACTGCAATACCTGACCTCCTGAAGTGGTTGACTTTGCCCAAATGCAGATCAGCGATGACTAGGATGCGATAATCTTCAAAAAAAACAGCTTTTTGAGGCAATAAGGTAAGATTGGTTTCTCGAATACGGACCTGTATATGCGATGCAACTTCCACTTTCTTCTGATAAGGACAAAACCCAAAATTCAAATTTCGAAAATTTGATCCATCTGGTAGTTACCATATTAATAAATATGCATTTTTTACTCGCTACAAAATTGGTAATCAAACGTTCAACCAATATCTTTCAAGCTGTATGAGCATATATCTAGTCCTCATTTACGTCATTTTTACGCTGGCCATAATTGACTTGATTGTTGGTGTTAGCAACGATGCCGTAAATTTTTTGAATTCAGCTATTGGTTCAAAGGTAGCGTCATTTCGTACTATTCTGGTAGTAGCCAGTCTTGGGATACTATTGGGGGCCACCTTTTCAAGTGGAATGATGGAAGTAGCCCGAAAGGGTATTTTTAACCCTGCCTTTTTTACTTATGATAAAATCATGATCGTTTTTTTGTCGGTTATGCTCACCGACATCATACTACTCGATTTTTACAATACCCTTGGCTTGCCAACCTCTACTACGGTATCCCTCGTTTTTGAACTTTTAGGTGGCGCCTTGGTCACTGGTCTTTTAATAGCCAATGAAAGTGGGTATGGCTTTGAAAAGTGGAATGAAATAATCAACTACTCAAGTGCTGTCACCATCGTTGCGGGTATCTTTCTATCGGTATTTATTTCATTTATAATAGGTGCCATTGTACAGCACATCTCAAGAATTATTTTCACTTTCGATTTAAACAAAAATCTCAAAAGTTATGGTGCTGTTTTCAGCGGACTCTCTGTAACCATAATTATTTATTTCCTACTTATCAAGGGGTTAAATGGAAGTACTATTGTTACTGATGAGCAGATTGCTTGGGTTATGAACCATACCTGGATCATCCTCCTAGTTTCATTGGTTTTCTGGAGTATTGCCATCCAAATATTGATGTGGTGGAAAGAAATTAATCCCTTGAAAATGGTCGTCTTGCTTGGAACATTTTCTTTGGCCATGGCCTTTGCTGGTAATGATCTGGTAAATTTCATTGGCGTATCTGTAGCTGGCCTCATTTCATTTCAAACCTGGGCAGCTTCAAATGTGCCAGCCACTGAATTTAATATGGCTGGTCTTGCACAAAAAGTAGCTACACCGGAATGGGTACTTCTTGTTAGCGGAATCATCATGGTGGTCACTTTATGGACCAATGCAAAAGCAAGAAAAGTGAGCGAAACTGAAGTGTCATTAGGCCGTCAAGATGAAGGCGATGAAAGGTTTAGGGCCAACTTCGTTTCAAGAGCTCTGGTCAGTGTGGGTATTGGAATTGGCAAAATAGCTACCACCTTCGTCCCCCAAAAATGGACAGATTCTTTGTCCAAACGATTTACAAAGCCCAATAGCGAGCCCGCCAAAACAGATTCTGAAAAACCCTCCTTTGACCTCATCCGGGCCTCCGTTAACCTACTGGTATCCAGTGTACTCATTGCTTATGCCACATCCAAAAAACTTCCACTCTCGACCACCTTTGTCACCTTTATGGTAGCCATGGGCACTTCATTTGCCGATCAAGCCTGGGGACGTGAGAGCGCTGTATACCGTGTAGCGGGCGTTGTCAATGTAATAGCAGGATGGCTTACCACCGCGATGGTGGCATTCACTACATGCGGATTATTTGCATTAATTCTCTTCAAAACAGGTCCATCCGGAGTAGTGGCATTAGTAGCTGTTGCCGGTTTTCTGCTGATAAGAAGTCATCTTGTTTTCAGAAGGAAATCAAGCGAAGAACAATCCACAAATGAATTTCTATCTGGCGCTGTCGTTAATATTCAAGAGGTTATTGATGAAAGTAAAATCAATACAGTTAAAAACTTAAAAACCGTATTGAAAGTGAGCACGTTTAGCATCCAATCTCTGATCTCTGAAAACAAGGATGCCCTCGTAAAGTCTCGCAAAGAGATTGAAAAACTAAAGGCTCAAAACGAAAAGCTTCATAATAAAATAATTAAGTACGTTAAAAAAATTGAAAAAGGTAATGTGGCTGCAGGC
>DATCZR010000370.1:0-12635 GCA_036525835.1 Cyclobacteriaceae bacterium | reverse complement strand
AGGTAGGAGGAGAGAACAACGCCTTTACCAATACAGACATCACCAATTACTATCTCACGGTAGGTGCCGACAATATAGAAACTGGTTTTTGGTTAGAGAGCGATCGCATGCTTAGCCTTTCTTTTGACCCGAAGGTTTTAGAAGTCCAAAGAAAAGTGGTGATAGAAGAATTCAAACAGCGGTATTTGAATCAACCGTATGGCGATGTTTGGCTCAAGCTTCGACCGCTTGCTTATCATGTGCATCCCTATCAATGGGCAACTATAGGAAAAGAAATAAGTCACATCGAACAGGCTACTGTCGAGGACGTAAAAGACTTTTTTTACTCCCATTACTTACCAAACAATGCCATATTGGTAGTGGCAGGCAATGTGAAGACGCAACAAGTCAAAGATTTATCAGCGAAATGGTTCGGACCAATTCCTGCCGGTAAAAAGAGGGCAAGAAATCTGCCTGCCGAGCCTAAGCAACAACAAAAAAGAGTCGCGGAAGTAAGAGCGGATGTGCCCGCGGAAGCATTGTACAAAGCGTATCACATGCCTGGCAGATTTGATATAGATTTTCATGCTGCTGATTTGACCAGTGATGTACTGGGCAGAGGTGATTCCAGTAGACTGTATCAGGCACTGGTTAAGGAGAAACAAATATTCAATTCCATTTCCTGTTTTACAATGGGCACTATTGATCCGGGTCTGGTGGTGATTAATGGAAGAGTGAGGCAGGGCGTAGAGTTGAAGGAAGCAGAAAAAGGACTGGACGAAGTTGTTGCGAATTTTATGATTCTTGGAGCATCTGATCTTGAACTTGAAAAAGTTAAAAATCAAGCCTTGTCAACAATTGAATTTGGCGAAGTTGAATTATTAAACCGCGCCATGAACCTTGCCTTTAGTGCCCTATCGGGAAATGTAGGTCTCGTTAATAAAGAAAGGGATTTGATCAATAAAGTTAATCTTCAGGACATCAATAGGATGAGTAAACAAATTTTCAGGGAGGAAAATGCTTCCGTGCTATATTATTATTCAAATCAGGATAAGTAGAAAATTCTAAATGGAATAAACATGAAGATAAGAGTGGGAATGGGTTTTGATGTGCATCAGTTGAAAGAAGGACAGGACCTTTGGTTGGGTGGTATAAAACTACCAGCAAGTAAAGGAGCCGTTGGTCATTCTGATGCAGATGTGCTTATCCATGCATTATGTGATGCATTATTGGGTGCAGCCAATCTGGGAGATATCGGTTATTATTTTTCAAATACTGATCCGGAATGGAAAGGAAAGGAGAGTAGTTTTTTTTTGAAGGAAGTGGTGAAAATGTTGAAAGAGAAGGGCTGGCAAATAGAAAATGTGGATTGCACACTGTGTCTGGAAAAGCCAAAAATTAATCCACATATACCGGCCATGAAAAAAGTACTGGCCTTATTGATGAAGGTAGAAGAGGATGCTATTTCAATTAAAGCAACCACTAATGAATTGATGGGATATGTGGGAAGAGAAGAAGGGGTAAACGCCTATGCAGTAGCGTTAATCAAAATGGATTAGATCAAGTGCTGCATTTGATAGAAACAGAAGATGGGTCTCATACCCTCAAAGACGATGAGCTCGATGAGACATACCATTCGGTTCATGGAGCCATTCAAGAATCTAATCACATATTCATAAAAAATGGGATTGATTGCTACATTGAAAAATTAAAGCCTAAATCAATCCGCATCTTAGAAGTAGGGTTTGGTACCGGGTTAAATGCATTGCTTACCTGTCTCGATCCTAAATCAAGGCATCTACCCATAAAATATGATGCTGTGGAGGCTTTCCCTCTTTCCCCTGAGTTAACAGACCAGTTAAATTATCCGGACTGTCTGAAAATGTCCGAAGCTCGGGAGATGCTTAGTGAAATGCATAAGGCTCCCTGGAACGAAATCATGAGCTTAAATAAATACTTTACGCTTCATAAGATTAATAGGACAATCCAATCAATGGTGCTTGAAGAGGATTGCTATGATATCGTTTACTTTGATGCCTTTGCGCCAAGCAAGCAACCAGAAATATGGGAATTCAAAATATTGTCTCCCGTAATTAGGGCTATAAAATGGGAAGGCATCCTTGTCACTTATTGCGCGCGTGGTCAATTCAAAAGAGATTTGAAAACTTTGGGTATGGAAGTGAAATCCTTGCCTGGCCCTCCAGGTAAGTTGGAAATGGTTCAGGCCACTCGTCATATTTTTAAATGAGGCCGTATTTCGTATTGTCAAATTACTGTATTTTGCGTCTTCGCATTTTCACCTTATATCTAAACACGGCTTGAAAGGATATCTACTCTCCTTATTTCTGCTCTACGGATTGACCACTTTAGCACAAAGTGTCTTGGATTTAAAGCTGGATGGTTCAGAGGAAGGAAAATCTTTGGTTGAGTTTTTCGATGAGTTCGAAAAAAAACATCCGGTTAAATTTTTCTATTTGCCCGAGTGGATTGCTGAAACTAAAGTTACTGAGAACTATAAGGACAAGACACTCCAATATCTACTTGACGATGCTTTTAGCGGCACCGATATTCAAGTTCAGGTTGTTAGCGGATATGCTATCCTTCTTGTTAAAGATCCTTCTTTGGTTTTGCTGAGAGATAGGTTGCTGGAAACGGCAACCAAGGAAAGAAAGAGAATTCAATCTGTGGTGATAGGAGATCCATCCGCTGTAGTTTTATCTGGCGATGTAACTTTACAAGGACTTATTACGGATATAAAAAGTAAGGATCCGCTCGTTGGCGCTACTGTGGTAGCTCAAGATATCGACAAAGTGGTCACAACCAATCCAGACGGAATTTTTAGTATCGTGCTGCCCATTGGCCAACACATACTCAGCGTTCGATACTTTAATTATGAAGAAAGAGTATTCGATTTGCAAATCTATGAGGACGGCTCTATAAACATATTACTTGATGAAACACCCACTTTGCTGGAAGAGATTATTGTAACGGATAAAGCCTTTTCCAACATCTCAGGAAACCGTGGAGGACAAACCACTATTAAATTGGCCGAGATAAAGAAGATGCCATCATTTATGGGTCAAGTAGATTTGATTCGTCAGGTGCAAACTTTACCAGGGGTAACGTCAGTGGGCGAGGTGGCTACGGGATTTAATGTACGAGGTGGAGGGGTAGATCAGAATTTGGTTTTGTATGACGGCATTCCCGTATTTAACATATCGCATGTGTTCGGATTTTTCTCTGCCTTTAATTCGGATGCACTAAAGGAAGTTAGCTGTTATAGAGGAGGTATACCTGCTGAGTACGGAGGTCGTGTATCATCTGTGCTAAATATTAATGTGAAGGAGGGGAATTTTGAGAAGTGGGAAGGAAATGGAGGTATCGGTATCGTGTCCAGTAATTTTACCATGAGTGGGCCCATAGTAAAAGACAAGACATCGGTAATTGCATCCGTGCGTGCTTCGTATTCTGATTGGATGTTAAGCACTGTAAAAACTAATTATCAGGATATTCAAAACAGCTCGGTTTCCTTTTATGATGCATCTATTAAACTGAGTCACTTGTTTAATGAAAAGACAAAACTTCAGTTTACAGGATATGCCAGCAGTGATAAATTCGGCCTGGCATCTGACACTGTTTATAGGTGGCACAATAGAATGGGTGTGCTTCGGCTGGATCATTCCTTTAGCGACCGGTTGTTAACAACGATATCTGTAGGGATCGGCAATTATGCCTACACAGTGGAAGATGAAGAGCCGGGCAATGCCTATGAATTAGATTTTGGCGTAACCTACCCCACTTTCAAGGCTGATTTTAACTACAACATGAATAAGCATAAGCTCTCTTTTGGGGTTAGCTCTATTTTCTATCAATATAATCCAGGATCCATCAGGCCAGCTTCGGAAGTTTCTCAGATTATGGTGAAGAAAATCAACGAGCAAAATACAATGGAAAATGCACTTTACTTTGGAGAAAGCTTTCAGCTAAACGATCGATTCAATATTGAGCTGGGCGTACGTTACTCCATGTACACGGCATTTGGACCTGCCAGTGTGTATGCTTATGACCCTGGTTTACCCAAGGAAGTGAGCACTATTATTGATACCGTTTCTTTTTCAAAAGGAAAAAAAATAAAAACCTACACAGCCATTGAGCCCAGATTCAGTTTTCGATATTCATTTACTCCCAATGCCTCTGTGAAAGCTGGCTTTAACCGGATTTATCAATACACTCATCTTATTTCTAATTCCGCAGCCGTTGCACCCATTGACATTTGGCAACCGAGCAACTCCTACTTCAAGCCCCAGTATGCGGATCAGATATCTTTAGGGTTTTTCAAAAATTTTAAGGACGACATGTATGAAACGTTTGTTGAATTCTATTATAAGAATATTTATGACCTGTTGGACTTTAAAGACGGAGCGCAACTCATACTCAACGATCATTTAGAAACGGATCTATTGCGCGGAGATGGACTTGCTTATGGATTTGAACTGTCAGCTGTAAAAGTAAAAGGCCGATTGAATGGATCGCTGAATTATACTTACTCACGATCATTCCGTCAAACAAAGGGCAATTCTCTTGCTGAGAACATAAATGATGGAGATCAATATCCTTCTAATTTTGATCAACCCCATGTGATTAACTTCAATTGGAAGTATAATATCTCCAAACGATATTTTTTCTCCAGCAATTTTACCTATCACACGGGTAGGCCCATATCAGCGCCTACTTCAGCTTATTTGATTGACAATATTCCTGTTGCTAATTTTTCTGCCCGCAATCAATACCGGATTCCGGACTATCATCGCTTGGATGTAGCTTTCATTATCGAGGGAAGTCATAAGCGAAAAAAATTCTGGGATGGCACCTGGACTATTTCCATATACAATGTGTATGCAAGAAAAAATCCATATACCATCTTTTTTGCTGATAATGGAAATGGTGTCTTAAGGCCCTTCCGAATGGCCATCATTGGAACAGCTATTCCTTCCGTATCCTATGCATTTAAATTTTAAATGACGAAATGAAGAAATTTTGGACACTTGGTTTTTTTGTTTTTCTAATCATAGGATCTTGCATTGATCCGATAACCTTAACTGTTAATTCTGATGAAGGAGTAATTGTAGTGGAGGGTGGAATCACAGACAAAGACGGGCCATACACAGTAAATTTATTTCGATCAGTAGGTGTTTATAACGATCTAACCAAGCGACCAGCGGTAACAGGAGCCTTTGTTTATGTAATTGATGAGGATGGAAATAAAGAGCGACTTAAAGATGATGTTCCCGGAATATTTGTTTCCGATCCAGCATTTAAAGCTCAGTACGGCAAAAGTTATTATTTAAGAATTGAGGCTTTTGGTGGGAAAATTTATGAGTCGAAGCCCCAGCTATTTCAACCGGTAGATGAAATTGATAGTGTGTACTTTGAATTTGAAGATAAAGTAGATACTGACGCTTCTGGTAAAGAAAACAATGCCGGATTTAATATCTACTTAGATGCCACGATTACAACTAATGTTGACTATGTCAGATGGAACTGGACAGGCGTATATGAAATATTGACTTTTCCGGAAAAGCACATGGTAAATGCAGGTGAAGCTGGAAGAATTCCAGACCCAAGGCCATGCAGCGGCTACCGGATCATAAATGGCATAGTTACATATGTTAGCCCTTGCGAATGTTGCTCCTGCTGGGTAACCGAATACAGCCGATCACCTGAAGTAGGAGAAGTGGATTTTTATGGGGGAAAGCTGACGAAGTTTAAAATTGCGTATGTACCAGCGACTAAAAGTTTGTTTCACGCTAAGTATCGCATTGAAGTCGAACAGGCTGGCATCACCGAAGATGTGTATGATTATTGGAAACTCGTGAAGGTTCAAAAAGAAGGAGGCAGTAGTTTATTCCAGCCAACTTCTGCCAAAATCAGAGGCAACTTGCAATGTATCAATGATCCTTCTGCGGAAATATTTGGCTTGTTTTCTGTCTCCTCTGTCAAGACCAAATCGATTGAAATTACTAAAGACGATATTCCATTTAAATTGTTGCCAATTGACACACTGGCCGATGATTGCAGGTTTGCAGCGAGAAATTCATCAACTATTAAACCAGCTAATTGGTAATGAATAAATCACTTAGGATAATGATGATTCTCTTGACGTCTTTCATGGCTGTAAGCGCCATCATGGAGATAGATCCAATTACAGAAATCACAGAAAAGTTTAATTCCTACAATAAGATTTTCCCTCAAAACAAACTTCATTTATCGTTCAATCAACCTGCATACGCAGCTGGCGACACTGCCTTTTTTAAGGCATATTTATTGTCTGATAATTTAACTCCTATTAGAGGAAAACAAATCATGAACCTCGCGGTAATTGATGCGAACGGGCAGGCACGTATTCGTCAAGCTTATAGAATCGATGATGGGGCAACAGTTAACCAAATAGTTATCCCCAAAGACGTGGCACCAGGAATTTATCGTTTGGTTGCCTATACCAATTGGATGAAAAACTTTTCATCTAAATTATATTTTAACATTTTATTGACCGTTGCAGGTGAAAGCCAATTTGAATATGCGTCAGATGCACCTGTTAAAATTGAATTGTTTCCTGAAGGCGGTAACCTTATTGCCCAGGCACCAAATAAAGTTGTAGCGGTGGCAACTAAAAATGGTAAACCAGCTACAGTTGAGGGAAGAGTAGTGGATGAAAGCGGAACTGAAATAGCCAGGTTTACATGTGATAAAAATGGACTGGCCAGCTTCGAATTAAAACCAGAACGCCAGGTTCAGTACAAAGTTGTGTCACTATTGGGAAGTGAGTCAACACCACTAGCGGTTGAACAAGAAGGGTATTCGTTGTCCTTAAGCAATGATGGAGAATTAATCAAAGCGACTATCAATCTACAATCGCGTAAAGAATCTACCGAAAGTGTTACTGTGATTTTGACTTCGCATAGTCAGATTAAGTACGCATCAATGATTGGTGTTTCAAGTACAAGCCCTGCGTCAGTGTTGATTCCGGTCAGAGGCCTTTCGGCAGGCATTGCACAGTTAACTGTTTTTGACGCTAAGACAAAAGTGGTCGCCAACCGACTTGTTTTTATTGCTCCTCAAATGGATGCCAAAGTTGATCTAAAACTAGATAAGCAAGCCGTGTCAACCAGAAGTCCTGTCTCTTTTGAATTTGATATTAAAGATCAATTCGGTGCATCAAAGTCTTCGGATATGCTTGTGACAAGTTATTATAAGAATCTCTTTGCTGAGGCTGAAGATGTTGATTTTGTGGAGGAATTACTTGTAGCCACCGATATCCCAGGATCCAGATTCCTATTGGAGCAAATCGACATATCAACCCCGGCCGGATTCATGAGTCTTGACCAGTATCTTATCAGTCAGCAGTGGGAGCGGTTCAACTGGGAGGAGGTACTTTCGAACAAGAGAAAGGAACCTGAATTTTTAGCTGGAGGAACACTGATATATGATGGGGTAGCTACGTTTATAGATAACGGAAAGCCGGTTCCTGACTCCACCTTAGTGTTGCTCTTTCTACAAGAAAGAACATTTGGGTATGAAGTGAATACATCCGCAAATGGCACGTTGAAATGGCCTGTTTATTTTGATTTTTATGGTAGTGAGAATATCATGTACTCCATGGAAAGCAGGGGTAAGCGCTTGCAAAACACAAATATCAAATTGTTGAAAGACTCACTTGGGGAATTTAGCGCTCCTATAACACTAAGTAACAAACAAAGAGACCCTTATTATTCGTTTAGCAATGTTTCAAAAGTGGTCAACAGTTCTTTCTCTTATGGATGGGACAAGGAGGAAATTGGGAAGACCAATAGCAATCCAAATGCTGCTATGGAAGATGAGTTGAATGGTGCAGATGTCACCATCAATGTAGAAGAATACGTAGTTTTTCCCACTATGGAGGACCTTTTCCGGGAAGTAGTAAGATTTGTTCAGAATAAGAAAGTAGGAGGAAAACTCACGCTGCGAGTGCTTTCAACCGACAGCAACAATCCGATTACCGGAGACCCACTGTGCATAGTTGATGGAATTGCTACGCGGAATATTGATTTCATATTTAGTTTGAAGCCCGGAGACATTGCGGGAATAAAAGTAGTGAATGATGCGAGGAAACTCAGAAACCTTGGGAGCATCACAAAAAATGGAGTCATATTCTTTCAAACCAAGATTGCGGACATTAGCGAGTTGATTCCTAAGGATGATATATTGTATGTGGATGGACTGGTAAAACCAGTTCCATTTAATTTGAAGAACCCAGCAACGGGCTCAAGCCGTACGCCTATGCTCAGGTCCACCGTCTATTGGAAGACACAACTTGAGCGCAATGAAAGAGGATTGATTGCTGACACGTTTTATTCAGCAGATAATACAGGAACTCTTAAAGTAAGAGTACAGGGGATTACATCTGATGGTATCCCTTTTGATAAAACGCAAACAGTTGAAGTAGATTTTCAGCAATCGAATTAACAGTCAATGGCAAAACTCAGAATAGATAAATCTTTTCTGGGGTTACGCATGCTGTTAATTTGAAATCATAGTCGTTAGTATCCTGAATGCTTTTAACTGGAGGAAATATTGAGATCCCGATCTTTTGGCAGTCAGGACGGCAGGTTGCCAGAAATTTATCATAATAACCCTTACCATATCCAACGCGGTTGCCCTGTTCATCAAAGATCAGCAACGGCACCAGTACCAGGTCAATTTTTTGAGATACTGTCGGGAGACCTTGTTTAGATTGTTTTATGCCCATTGAATTTTCTTCCAGCTGATGCAAGCCTTCAAAGAAGAAATTTTCCATTGAATCGATCGCTGTGTTAATTTTTGGGATCGAAATACGAATGTGCGGAAATTCTCTCCTAATGCGATCAATGATAAGCAAGGTATCAGGTTCCCCATTCTTTGCTATGGGAATAAAAGTGTGCACTATCTTGATAGAAGAAAGATCAACGAAGGCAAAGAACTGTTGATAGATATTATAGCTAAGCTGATGCAATTCAGTTGAGGTGACATCTTTTCTTTTTTGAAGATAGCGTTTGCGGAGTTCTACCTTGGTCATATCTCCTATTCGTTGCTGGGATAGCTAATTAGATTGAACTGAAAATCGAAAGGATCAAAGACTTTCAGTATTTTTTGAATGAAATCGGGATCTTGTTGGTAAAAATTGAGGAAATTATCGCTGCGCTCCTGTAATCCTCCAATAGGAAATAAGGCTTCCTTTACTTCATCAATTTGCCTGAGCTTATCGGCATGCAATCTCTTTTCAGCTTTAAGCAACTTCTGCTCTATTTTACCAAAACTATTTGATGCTCGTTTAGTTTCTGCGGCAATCATTCGTTCCAAAGTAGGATCTATTTCGATTGCCCTGGATTTGATTTGGTCGAAGAGTTGACCTACGGTTTTCATTTCTTCTGTTAATGTCAGATTGTGATGCGTGTTTTTTTGAACCCAGTCATTAAACAGATAATTTTTTTCCTCAAATAATTCCTCCATGCTCAGGCCTGTCTTTGCAAATTTGCGCGCAATAGGTCTGGGCAGAACCAAGGCAAAATTCCTTGGCATGAGAATGGGGAAAGGCGTTTTGAAGTGATCAAACACACCTTTAAGCTGTAACCAGTAAATTACCTCTGCCGGACCTCCAAAGTATGCCAGGTTAGGCAGGATTCTTTCCTGATACAAAGGGCGAAGAATAACGTTAGGGCTGAATTTTTCCGGTTCGCTCTTAATCAACTTTTTGATATCATCGTCACTAAATTGCAATTGCGTGTCCACCACTGAGAATCCATGCTCAGTTCTTTCCAATCTGCTTCGTAGATTATTATCCAAATAGAAAAAATTGATATCTCGGGCATACACCTGAGTGCTGTAGTCCAGTTCATTTAGCTCGGCATTGGTTTTTTCTACTATAGATTTTGAGGAGTGTTTGAACAGGTCATCTTCAATAACATGCACAAATTCAGCCTTTAGCTGAGAGTTGTCAGCATCAAGCACCACCAGGCCTTCCTTTCCAAACAATTCATTTACATAGTACCGAACGGCATCACTTAGAGATTGATGCTTTAAGTAAGCTGTTTTAAATATGGAAACATCCCCTGGTAATTCATTCACCAAGTTATCAAGACTTTTTGGATCATATCTGCCTACGGCTCCCTCTTGAGTAGTCTCCCAGGTATACTTCTTACCATATAGTTTAAAGTAACTGATCTCTTCAAAGTCGTGATCCTCGGAGGCCATCCAGTAAAAAGGTATAAAATTGAATTGAGGATAGGCTTTCTTCAATTGCCTGCTGGCATTAATTACGGAAGCTATTTTATAAATAAAATAAAGCGGTCCCGTAAATATATTCAGTTGATGTCCGGTTGTAATCGTAAATGTTTTTTCGTCAGTAATTGAGTTGATATTCTCGGAAACAATATCTGAGATGATCAAATCTTTATACTGCTCGCGTAGGACACTTTGTAGTGTTTTTCGTGCTGATGGTGAGAATGACTTTTGCTTTTCACCAATTTGATCTTTGAAAGATGACGGCGTGGGGAATCTATTGTAGAATTTACTCAGCGAATCCTTTTGATGGATGTAGTCTAAGAAAAATGACGTAAAAATATGGGTATTCTTAAAAGGTACTTTGTGATGCTGCATTTCTAACAAAAGCTCGGATTAAATAACATATGCGACTAACGACAATTGGAGTGATAAGTTTATGATTTTACACGAGTTCGTCAAACGGGCTCTGCAATTAAGTCAAACTCTGTTGCGTCAGTGACTTTTGCTTGAATAAAATCGCCTATTCTTAGGTAGTCCTGGGCCGCATCGATCAACACTTCATTATCCACTTCGGGAGAATCAAATTCCGTCCGCCCTATGAATTGTCCGCCCTCCTTCCTGTCAATTAATACTTTGTACGTTTTTCCAATCCTATTCTGATTTAGTTCCATTGAAATGGATTGCTGCAAATCCATTATCGCATCTGCGCGCTCTTGTTTTATTTTAGCGGGCACATCGTCTTTCATGGTGTGTGAAAAGGTATTCTCTTCATGCGAATAGGGAAACACGCCCAGTCTGTCAAATCGGGATTCTTCAACAAAGGACATCATCTCCTCAAATTCATTTTCCGTTTCCCCCGGATGACCTGCAATTAACGTAGTGCGGATGGCGATATCAGGCACTTTTTTTCGGATGGTTCCAAGAAGCTCACTGGTTTTTTCTCGGGTGGTACCTCGCTTCATCAACTTTAGCATATGGGTTGATCCATGTTGAAGCGGTATGTCCAGGTACTTGCAAATATTTTCTCGCTGCGCCATTACATCCAACACGTCAATGGGAAACCCAGTAGGAAAAGCATAGTGCAGCCTGATCCATTCAATGCCCTCTACATCAGATAAATGCTTGAGCAGGTCTGACAAAGCTCTTTTCTTGTAAATATCCAATCCATAGTAAGTTGAATCCTGAGCAATGAGCAGCAATTCTTTGGTGCCATTTTTAGCCAGGTGTTTTGCTTCCTTTACCAACTCCTCCTTTGGCCTTGAGATATGACCGCCACGCATAAGTGGAATTGCACAGAATGAACAAGGCCTATCGCATCCTTCTGAAATCTTCATGTAGGCAAAATGACTTGGGTTGGTCAAAATACGCTCCCCAATCAATTCATGCTTATAGTTGGCATTGAGTGTTTTCAGCAACCGCGAAAGATCCCGGGTACCATACCAGGAGTCAACTTCCGGAATTTCTTTCTCAAGGGTATCCTTGTACCGTTGGGATAGACACCCGGTGACGTAAACTTTTTCTACAATACCTTCTTGTTTGGCATCTACATATCTGAGAATAGTATCTATGGATTCTTGTTTGGCGTTGTCAATAAATCCGCAGGTGTTAATGACCACGATATTTGAGTCATCCTTTGTCGATTCATGGGATGCCTCAATTCCGTTGCCCTTGAGTTGGGTTAATAGCACCTCGCTATCCACCGTGTTTTTCGAGCACCCCAGCGTAACGATATTGACCTTAGTCTTTTTAACTCTTTTTGTTTTCAATGGCTAATAATAAGGAGGCAAAAGTACGAATGTTGCACCATTAATATGACCAAATAAGTAGAGATCAAAGATTTGGGCTTAGTCTTGATGGCTTATCTTTGCTGCCTCAAATGAGGATTTTAGCCCACATATTTATTCTTTTTATATGCCTACTGCTAGCCTCCTGCTATGTTGATCCTAATTGCATAGGCTTACGCAATGATTTATTGGGCGTCTCTTTTAGGCAAATGTCGACCAATGAAAGCAGCACGGTAGAAATACTAGGTATTACCCTTTCTAATTCTGATAGTGTTTTCAATGCAGGCGCATCAACTGCACAGGTTTACTTGCCGCTTAATGTAAATGAAACGCAGCAGACCATTAGTTTCAATTTATCTACAGGCTCCTTTTCAATGGTAGTTGAATACCTTTCTCAACCCCAATTTGAGTCGGTGGATTGCGGCCCTCGATTTTTAATATCCAATCTAAAGGTGGTCGAACATAGCTTCGATTCTGCGTTTGTCGCGGGAAGCATTCCCTTGACCGCCAATTCAGGAACTAATATTGTTGTGTATCCCAACTAGTAATTCAAAATAAATGATCGCTAGCCGAAAA
>DATCZR010000369.1:0-27229 GCA_036525835.1 Cyclobacteriaceae bacterium | reverse complement strand
GTGGGCGTTGCGAAACATGCGAAGGGGCTGGATTGCGATTGATAGAAATGGAAGTCCTTCCCGACATCCACGTACTGTGCGAAACGTGCAAGGGCAGGCGCTACAATCGGGAGACATTGGAAGTGCGTTTCAAGGGTAAGTCAATTTCTGATGTGTTGGACATGACAGTGGAGGAGGCGGTAAGCTTTTTCGAAAACCAACCTCGCATTCTTAGAAAAATTCAAACACTCAGTGAGGTTGGGCTAGGCTATATTTCGCTAGGACAACATGCTACCACGTTATCGGGAGGAGAAGCACAACGAGTAAAGTTGGCTACCGAACTTTCTAAAAGAGATACGGGCAAAACTTTTTACATACTTGATGAGCCAACCACCGGGCTGCATTTTCAGGATATCAGTCATCTGCTGGATGTGCTTCAAAAACTGGTTGACAAGGGTAACACCGTTTTGATTATCGAGCACAATATGGATGTGATCAAATCGGCAGATCACATTGTGGACTTGGGGCCTGAAGGAGGCGAGAAGGGCGGAAAAATTATCGCATTGGGCACACCCGAAGAAGTGGCGAATAACCCGGCTGGATATACTGGTAAATACCTGAAAGCAGAGCTGAATTAAGCGAAATGCAAAATCTGCATTTTTCATTTCGTACTTTTGAATATCATGTTTTCAAAGGCGGTCAATAAGCAAAAGTTATATTGGAGTTTACAGATTGGTGGCTGGTCGCTCTATGCCATTGTTCAAATTGCTGCCAGCATCATTGCTGCTGGAGGATTGGGCATAAGCTCTCAACGTTTAATCTTTCTTGCCTATGAAGCCATTTTTTGTCTGATCGTATCTCACATTTATCGATACTATATAAATAAATGGAGGTGGCTCAGCTTGGGCATGACAAGACTGATTCCAAAAGCGATTCTCAGCGTTTTTCTTTTAGGATTGGTGATGTACTTTCTGCGCATTCCAATTTCATTGCCACTGCGATTATTTAATATGGAGGTGGCGTTTGATCCACAGAATATTTTAGGACTTTCTTTGTACTACGCCATCATCTTCTTCCTTTGGTCGGCTCTGTACTTCATTTACAATTATTTTGAACGCTACAACAAGTCTTTGAAATTAGATGCCCATGCGCGTGCCATAGAATTAAACAATCTAAAATCTCAGCTCAACCCTCATTTTATTTTCAATGCGTTGAATAGCATACGAGCATTGGTAGACGAAAATCCAGATAAGTCTAAATTGGCAATCAACCAGCTTTCTAGCATTCTTAGAAATTCATTGGTGGCAGATAAACGCGGGCTCACCCGATTTAAGGATGAATTAAAAGTCGTAAAGGACTATCTGGGATTGGAGCACATTCGGTTTGAAGAAAGACTTCGGACCGAATTTATTATTGATCCCCATTCTAAAGATTTTTTGGTGCCTCCCTTGATGATCCAAACTTTGGTAGAGAATGGAATTAAACATGGAATTTCCAGATTGACTGAGGGGGGTCTCATTCAAATAAAGACTAGCATTGTAAACGATCGGCTTAATATTCAAATAAGGAACAGCGGGCAATACATGAACGGGGTAAAACGAACGACGGGTGGTATGGGGCTGGAAAACACGAAGCAACGACTGAAACTAATTTATGGAGATGATGCCTCGTTTAGAATTTTAACAGAAAACGATAGTTTTGTACTCACAGAAATTACAATTCCACACATTAATTCGATATGAGAGCATTGATTGTTGATGATGAAAGATTGGCTCGCAAAGAACTGATCAAGCTACTGGAGGCACATCCTTCAATAGAAGTAGTAGGTGAGGCTGTAAATGCTGACGAGGCAGAGCAAATGGTGAATGAGCTAAGTCCAGACCTACTTTTTCTGGATATTCAAATGCCGGGTAGAACGGGATTTCAATTATTAGAGTCACTCGATTCGGCTCCATCGGTTGTGTTCACCACCGCCTATGATGAGTTTGCGATGAAAGCTTTTGAAGTCAATGCGCTCGATTATTTATTGAAGCCCATTCATCCTGAGCGTTTATCAGAGGCAGTTCAGAAAATTAATGAAAAGGATAAAAGCCGTGGGGGCAGATCAAAAGACAAGAAGTTGGGGTTAGAGGATCAGGTTTTTGTCAAGGACGGAGATCGGTGTTGGTTTGTAAGTCTCACCAACATCAGGCTGTTTGAATCGGATGGTAATTACATTAAAGTATATTTTGACGGTAACCGCCCCATGATTCATAAATCACTAAACGCACTGGATGAGAAATTGGATGAACGCGCTTTTTTCAGGGCCAGCCGCAAACACATTATCAATCTGAGTTGGGTGGATAGCATTGAACCTTGGTTCAACGGAGGTTTAATGGTAAAACTAAAAGGGGGAGATAAAGTAGAGGTGAGTAGAAGACAGGCTGCCAAATTTAAAGACATGATGTCTTTATAACCTTTTATACTAAACTATTACTTAAGTACGAGCTCAATGAACTCTTTTTCCACATTCCAATCTTTGGCGAGTTTTAGCATAGCGGTTGCTTCCATTTCGGTTACATACCCTTTGACGTTGTTGGATTCCCACACCATATTGATGAGTGAAATCCGTTCTTTCTTTGGGTAGTCACCAATAATTTCGTTTAGATAAGTGCGGGCTCGTTCAAAGGCAGTGACGAAATCTTCAGCGATAAAATCAAGGGCCCATTTCAGTTCTTCCTCTGCCGCTAAGTTGACGGCCGTTTTTTCGAGCTCTTTTCTCTCGTGCTCATCCAGCCCATGGTAACTAAAAATCACCGTTTTGAGCAGCATGTACACTTGTTTTTCTTGAGCTGTCATAATTCAATAGAGCCCCGAAAAATACTGCTTTTTCAATTGATATTTGTCATTCGTTGCGTGGGATATTCCTAACTAAACCATCAAATCCAAAGCAATCTGATCTGCCAGGAGTTTTCCGTTGAAGGTCAGTCTTAATACGTTGTTTTCTAACACGGCCAAGTTGTTGGATAATAGGTTTTCAATATACTTTGAATGCGTATCCAGGAAATCAAATTCAAAATCTTTTTTGATTTTCTTAAGGTTGCATCCCATACTGGTGCGAAGCGTAGTGAATAAGTATTCATTGATCTTATTTTCTTTTGTTAATACTTCAACTTCGCAAGGCACTTGTCCAAGTTTAATAGCCTTCATGTAGAGTGCATTATTTTTAATATTGAATTGCCGCGTTTGGGTCTTATAAGAATGGGCACTGGGGCCAACGCCTAGGTACTCTGTTTGCGCCCAGTAGCTGCTATTGTGTCTTGAGAAAAATCCGGGTTGACAGAAATTTGATATTTCGTAGTGCTCATACCCCGCACCCGACAGCAGAGCAGAAACAATTTCAAATTGGGTAGCATTAAATTCTTCTGAAGCAGGAATAACCTTTTGTTTGTTTACCCAATTGCCAAAAACTGTTTGTTGCTCTATGGTAAGTGAATAGGCCGAAAACTGTTCGGGAGCAAAGGCTAAAGCCTTATTAATGTTGTCTTCCAGCAAAGGGTGATCTTGACCTGGTATGGCATAGATCAAGTCAATACTTATATTTTTAAATCCGGAAATACGACAATTTTCCAGTGCTTGCTGAGCCATGGTTCCATCGTGGGCACGATTCAAAAATTTTAGGATATGATCGTCAAACGATTGAACACCAATGCTAAGCCGATTGATACCAGCACTTAAAAGAAGCTTTGGGCTCGGTTGAGTTAAATCGTCAGGATTCGCTTCCAGTGTGATTTCACAGTCAGGCTTTGGGCTAAAAACCTCATGGAGGCAATGAAAAATCTGATGAAGATGTCGTTCACTGAGCAGCGATGGAGTGCCTCCTCCAAAGTAGATGCTGTCGAGGGTTCTGTCCTGAAGATAATTTTTTTGCAATCTTATCTCCTGGCATATGGCATCCACCATTTCATCCTTACCTGATAAATTAGTAGAGAAGTGAAAATCGCAATAATGGCAAGCCTGCTTGCAGAAAGGAATGTGAATATAAAGTCCAGACATACCGACACATTTATGAGAAGATTCAAAGTTAGAAAGAACGGTTGGCTTTACTTAACTCATGATAAATGCTAATCTTTGCGACTTAGGTTCATCCATTGAGGTTATTCACAATAGTATTTTCATTTCTATCGCTGGCAACCCATGCCCAGACTGCGGATTCTTTGCAATTCATTGATCTAAGGGGTGATTGGAAAGTATACCGAGATCGCACGCTGGTACCTTATTCCAATCAATCTCATGCCAGTGAAGTTATTTACCTGGGGTTGGATCGGGGGAGATACCAATCCAATAGCCGACTACGGTTTAGTTCATCAAGACCGATATCCTTGTATCTCAATTACAGGCTATTGCGTCATCATTCTTCCTTTATTGAAATGGATTTAGATAGCCTCATTGCAGAGGTGCCTGGACTGTGGTTATTTGGCATTTATCAATCTGATGGATTTTCCTGGTTGAAAACAGAAGTAGTTTCTACCAATAGCGATCACGCCAAGGTTGACATGAATTTACGACTTCCTAACTATTATTTGGACTTTGCTATCATCGTAGCAGTTATTTTGCTTGTATTTTTTGTTGTGTTAATGCGCACCAATCCACGCCTTACTTTTGATTACTTTAATTTTGTCAGACTGTTCTCTATCAAGGAGAGGGAAGACTCATTATTGAACAGTCGGATTTCTTCAAGTGCAAATATCCTTTATTATGCTTTTAGCAGTTTTGCTTTCGGCTTTGCCTTGCTTACTATTTTTCATTTTGGAGCGCAACATATACCACTTGCAGAGTCTTTTATGATAGATTCAATCGGCAGTGCATTTTGGCAATGGCTTAAACTATCGATCTATGTTTTTGGTGTTTTGCTTCTCAGGTTGATCTTGCTTTCAGTTTTTGGAAGTTTGTTCAACATTAAAGATGTGATTGTTATTCAATTTTACAACTTCATCAGGCTTGGATTTTTTGTTTCTACCGTTTCATTTCTTTCTTGCCTGGCCTTTTTTATTACAAGAGTTCAAAGTTCCAGACCCTACAATACCTTGCTAGAAATGATTGTATTATTACTGGTTTTTTGGGTATTGCTAGTAGGCCTAAAATTATTGAGGCGATCCGCTTTCAGATTTTTTCATTTATTTTCCTACCTTTGCGCATCGGAATTAATTCCGATTGTTATCCTTGTTAAGGTCTTAAATTCTTAAGCAGAACCCGATTTAGTGTAGTTATGACTGAAACTATGAATGACAGGATGAATAAGGTAAAAAGCATCCTGGTATCTCAAGAAGCCCCTGCGGATCTAAATTCTCCATACATCAAGCTTTCTGAAAAGTACGGTTTGAAAATCGATTTCAGGCCCTTTATACAGGTTGAACCTGTTGATATAAAGGAATTCCGTAAACAGAAAATAGATATTCTCGAGCACTCCGCTGTAATATTTACAAGTAGGCATGCTGTAGATCATTTTTTTCAGATTTGTGTTGAACTTAAGATTGAGATGCCGGCAGACATGAAGTACTTCTGCATCAACGAGCAGACTTCAAATTATCTACAGAAGTACATTGTAATTAGAAAGCGGAAAATATTTGCGGGCTCGAGAGATACAACCGACTTATTGGAAATAATAAAAAAGCATAAGAACGAAAACTTTTTGTTCCCATGCTCAGACATTCGCAAGGGCGACATTCCAGATTTTCTCAGGGACAATGATTTCAAATACTCAGAAGCAGTTATTTACCATACGGTAGCTTCAAACTTGAGTGATCTTACGAATGTTTATTATGACATTTTGGCTTTTTTCAGCCCTTCAGGAATCAATTCTCTGCTTCTTAACTTTCCGGATTTCAAGCAGAATAATACCCGCATCGCAGCCTTTGGACCAACGACAGCGCAGGCCGTTCGTGATGCAGGTTTAATCCTAGATATAGAGGCACCTCTGCCCAATGCCCCATCTATGACAGGTGCGTTGGAGCTCTACATTATGAAGGCGAATGGAGTAAAGTAACTCGTTAAGGGTTAAGTTTTTACTTATACTTAGATTTTATTGCACTTTAATTACGTGGTCGTTGATTGTGTGGCTATAAATACAGTATATTTATCTCTGTTTTACCGATAACTGTGAGGAAAAAATTAATCATTGTTGCGTTGATGTTAGCAGGAAGCTGGCAAGGGTATGCCCAGCAGGATCCGCAATTCACGCAATACATGTTCAACACGCTGTATTATAATCCAGGTTACGCAGGTGTGGAGGGTTTGACCAAGCTTACGGCCATTCACCGCAGTCAATGGCTGGGTTATCAGCCCAGTTTTGGAGGAGGTAGTGCGCCCACCACACAAATTGTAAGCATGACAACCCCCATTTATAAATTGAATAGCGGGTTTGGAGCCTACATCGTCAACGACAAATTAGGTCCGCAGAATAACCTGGAGGCACAAGCTTCTTATGCCTACCACCTGGGAATAAAGGAAAGTAAGTTAAGTATTGGAGTTAGGATGGGAATTTACTCTCAAACCATCAATTTTGATCAATATCGTGCCACAGATCCTAACGACCCATTGCTAAATACAACAGGGAAGCAATCTCAAGTTCGACCTGACCTGGCGGTGGGTGCATTTTTTAGGAAAGAAAAATATTATGCTGGAGTAAGCTTCAGTCACTTGATTAAATCAGAGTTTGACTTTGGGCTAAATCAGCGCAACGCTCTTGCCAGCCATATCTATGTTACAGGGGGCTATTTCTATGATGTAAATTTTGACCTTCGCTTCCAGTTTACCGGACTAGTAAAGTCAGATTTAACAAAAACTACTTTTGATGTAGGTGGATTAGCCTACTTTAAGGATACTATGTGGGGAGGTTTGTCGTTTCGACAATCAGAAGCTGCGATTTTAATCCTTGGCTATAGCCTGCTTAAGGATAAATCGTTGAAGTTAGGCTATGGTTTGGACTATGTAATTAAGGATCAGGCTGCTAAACAACCTACTTCGCATGAATTTATGCTTACTTACGAATTACCGGTTAATCCGGGAAGCGGGAAAAAGGTGGTTCGCACACCGAGATACAGGCACTAATCGGAGATTTATTTTGCTTTTTTTGGGAATTTATAGAATTTGGGAGCTACATTTTTTAATAATAAGGCCTAAAAAGATAACTTTCGGGTCTGTTGAGGTTGGCTTTAACCTGTAAAATTTAAGATTGATTTAAATCATAGAATATGAATAAGATGGTTTCTGCAAGGGGTTTGAGCTACATGGCTTTGATTGTAATGGCGGCAGTGGTAGGAGGTTGTGGACTATTGGGAATCGGTGGTAACAAAGGTGGCGATAATGGAGAATTGGTAGGTGTGCCCAACCGTCAAGGATGGGTAATGACCGTTCCTTATGGAATGGTGCCTATTCCTGCAGGTACTTTTCATATGGGTCAGGCAGATGAAGATCCAGCATCAACCCAGATTAACTTTAACAAGCAAGTTACCATCGGTCCATTCTTTATGGACGATACTGAGATTACCAACAATGAATACCGTCAATTCACCAATTTCTTTTTAGTAGATAATGGCACTATCGAAGGATTCCCAACTGTAAGTGAAGCAGAGTTTCGTCAAAACTATTATCCTGATACCACTTCATGGGTAAGAGATTTTGCACATCACATGGGTGATCCTATTCAAGACTATTATTACTGGCACCCAGGATATGATGATTATCCGGTAGTAGGTATTAATTGGGATGCGGCAGTGTTCTTTGGAAAATGGAGAACAGCTTATTTGAATGACTATAGAAAAACCATTGGCGAGTTTCCGATGCCAGAGTTCAGACTTCCATCTGAGGCAGAATGGGAATATGCTGCACGTGGAGGACGCGATATGGCAAAATATCCTTGGGGGAATCCTTATATAAGGAACTCAAAAGGTTGTATGCTGGCCAACTTTAAGCCTGGCAGAGGTAACTTCTATGACGATGGATTCGCTTACACCTCTCCGGTTCAGTCTTATTTCCCTAATGACTACGGTGTATTTGATACTTCAGGGAATGTTTCAGAATGGTGCTTAGATGACTTCAACCCTGCATCAGTACCAACTGTTTGGGATTTAAACCCACAATTCATAGATCCACGAACCAACCCTGAGAGCTCTAGATACAATGCTAATGTTGCTCCTAAAAAGGTAGTGCGTGGAGGTTCATGGAAGGATGTGGCCTACTATTTAGAGACAGGTACGCGGACCTATGAATTCAGAGATTCATCAAGAGCCTATATCGGATTTAGATGTGCGGTTACTCACTTGGGAAGGTCGTCAGGAGCAGAATTTTAATAATTGAAAACTCTCGTTATATTTAGAAACTAATTGGCAAAAACTTAAATCTATACTACAATGAGCAAGAAAAAAGGCGGATTCATGGAACTACTCTACAAGACCATTATGCCCAAGGTATATGGTATTGGAGCCGCAGTCGTAATCGTTGGTGCTTTGTTTAAAATTCTTCACTTAACAGGTGCTGATGAAATGCTTATGCTTGGTCTTTCGACTGAGGCCATAATCTTCTTTTTAAGTGCATTTGAACCGCCACATGCTGATCCAGATTGGTCTAAGGTTTACCCAGAGCTTTCTGAGGAATTCGAAGGGCCAGTTTCCGCTACAGCAACTCGCATTAGTAACAAACCAGCTGCTGGCGATTCACCGCTGTTGAAAATTGATGAAATGTTGAAGACCGCTAAGGTCGACCAAAATCTTTTGGATAATCTTGGTAAAGGACTTACCAATCTGGCTACATCTGCTTCGCAAATGAACAGCTTGTCCAATGCTGCGGTTGCTACAAATGAGTATGCCAAGAATGTACAATCTGCATCAACCTCACTTGCTGAAATGAATAAGTCTTATGGCACAGCCATGAAAGCTGTATCAGCAATGGCCGATGCATCCAAGGACACAAGCGAGTACCACAGCCAAGTTCAGAAAGTAACTAAGAATCTAGCCGCCCTCAATTCTGTGTATGAAATGGAGTTGAAGGACGCTGACTCTCATGTAAAGAATATGAACAAGTTCTATGAGAGTTTGTCCGGAGCGATGCAAGGTATGACCAAGGTGGGCGAGAATACCTCCAAATTTACTGGAGAGCTTTCCAAGTTGACTGATAATCTCACATCATTGAATAAAGTGTATGGAAGTATGCTTTCTGCGATGAAAGGATCAGGTGGCAACTAGACAGATAATTGATTTTCTTAAAAGAAATACTCACTTTAAACACATAGATCATGGCAGGCGGTAAACAAAGCCCTAGGGATAAGATGATAGGCATGATGTACCTGGTGCTTACAGCATTGCTGGCACTGCAGGTAAGTAGTGCCGTGTTAGAGAAATTTGCCATCATCAACGTTACGCTCGAAGAGCTCGTTGCAGAAGAATATAAGAAAAATGGTGCAGTTCTTGGAGCCATTAAAGAAGCAGGTCAGGGAAAAACAAACCCTAAAGTTTTGACAGCTGTGGCCAATGCCGATAAAGTGAGAAAAGAAACTGCAGATGTAATGTCAAAGATTGCGGATGTGAAGAAGAAAATGATTGACCTTTCTACCCCTTCAGGCACGATTGATGAAGCGTTGATTAATAATCATGGATCTCAAGTTGCTACCTTGATGATTGACCCAAGAAGCACCACTGGGAAAGATTTTGAGAAATCCCTCAATGACTATATAGCCCACCTGACTCAATTAACTGGAGAAGAGTATCACAAGATTGCCAAGGCCCCGGCAGACATTGATTTCTTTAAAGAGGATCCTGATCACAAAGAAAAAGACTTTTTAACTTTTACTTTTGAGAATACACCTCCTATAGCCGCTATAGCTTCATTGAATCAATTTCAAACTGAAGTGTTGGCTACTGAGGCTTTAGCCCTTCAAAAATTGGCTATTGATGCGGAAGCAGGGGTTGTGAAGTTTGACAAAATCGTGCCCATGGTGAAGCCCAAGTCTTCTATTGTTGCAGCCGGTGATAAATATGAAGCCGATATGTTCATCACTGCTTCTGCCGAGGGTCTTACTCCTGAAATGTTCAGGAATGGCCAGAAATTAGATGTACAATTAGATCCTACCTATGGCGTGATGATGGGTAAAGTTTCTTTCCCTGCTTCTGCCAGTAACTACGATGCACAAGGGCTATCCAAGCAGACATTTGAGGCGGAAATCCGAATTGGTGATAGCGAAGATCAAATCTATAAGCAAACGATAGAATATTTTGTAGCTAAGCCCGTTATCCGTGTAACGACAGGCAATGCACCTACCCTCTATATGAACTGCGGCAACAACGTGAATATTGAAGTTCCTGCCCTAGGAACTAATTACAATCCTACATTCTCTGCGAGGGGGGGCTCTGTTATTAAGGGCAGTAAAGCAGGACAAGTCACTTTGGTTCCAAAGGAGAGGAAAATGGCAGTGACTGTTGTAAATGGAGGAGCCACATTAGGAACTGAGAACTTTGACGTGAAACCGATACCCGCTCCTCGATATATAGCATACGACAACAATAGAAGGCCAATCGATCTTAAAAATGGTGTTCGTGGATCCTCACTAACTGGTTTGAGAATTGCAGCTGAAGCGGATGAGAACTTCAAAACAGAGGTTCCTGGAGACGCAAACTACCGCATAAGGAGCATGGAAGTAATTTTAGCGAGAGGAACGCAACGTGTGGCCACGCTGAATGCCAATTCGGAGATATTGGATATGAATGCTTGGAGATCGCAGTTTAGACCTGGTGATCGAATCATTATAGATATTAAGACAGTAACCAGAAGAACTTTCCAGGGACAGGATGAGAATGTTCCTATTCGTTCGGAAGTAATTCAGATTGCTATTCAATAATTAAATAATCAAAATGCGATTTTACAGACTATCGTTGGTGTTGGCTTTGGTTGGAATAACGTCCTGGGCCTCTGCTCAGGAAGTTGAAGGGCAGATTAATCCGAATTCGCTTATTCCGATTCCTAAATACGAGCAACTGTATAAGGTTCGCCTTTGGCGGGTAATTGACTTAAGGGAGAAGCAGAACAAAGGTTTTTTCGCCAGAGGAAATGAAATAACAAAGCTTATACTTGACGGAATCAATTCTGGTGAGCTGGCTGATATTTATTATGCAGATTCTGTGACTCGCAAAATGCCAAAAGATGAATTTATGAGTGCCCTTGTTTCACAGCAAGGACAGACTTTTCCTGAATGGAATCCTACTCAGGATTGGTACGGTGGTGACCGCGTTACCTATAACGGTAAAAACTACGAGGCCATCGTTGACTCAAGAGGCGTAAATCCTGAAGGATCGATGGATTGGCAAGCAACTTCTGCGGGAAAGCCAATTACTTTCTTGGCTAATGAAATCTATAAATTGACCATGCAAGAAGATGTAATCTTCGATAAGCGCAGGTCTAGATTGTATTATGATATTCAGGCCATACAAATGTCTGCCTTCGACCTAAACACAGGTACCTTCAAAGATTTAGGGTGGTTCAAGTACAAAGACTTAGAAAAGTTATTTAGGAATCATCCTGATGAGGCAATCTGGTTCAACAGATACAATACTGCAGAGAATAAAAATTACGCCGATGCCTTCTTGTTAAGATTATTCCACGGCACAATTGAAAAAGTTGAGAATCCGGATAACGAAAGCATCTATGACACTTATGCGAAAAATGGAAGACCGTACAGGGAATCTGTTTGGGCAAGAGAATGGGAAGAGATGAAATTAATGGAAAGAGAGCACAATCTTTGGGAATATTAATTCTTACAAAAATATTTGGGAGCTTATGGCTCCCTTTTTTTTTGTTCTTTGATGAGGTTTGCTTTCTTATTTCCGATTAGCTGTGATAGCTCTTCATAAGAAGCCGCTTTAATTTTCTTCCAGGATTTGAATTGCTTCAATAATTTGTCGGATGTTTTGCTGCCAATGCCTGGGATTGATTCAGCCTCACTGGTTATTGATCCTTTGGATCTCTTTTGACGGTGGAATGCAATGGCAAAGCGATGGGCTTCATCTCTAACTTTCTGTATCAATAATAGACCCGGTGATTTTTTATTGATGTAAAGTGGAATGGAATCTTCCGGATAGTATATTTCTTCCAACCTTTTGGCGATACCGATGATGGGAATCTTTCCGTATAACTCCAACTCCCTTAATGCATCGACCGCAGCGCTTAGTTGCCCTTTGCCACCGTCTACGATGATCAGGTTGGGAAACTCCTTTTCTTCTTCCAATAACCTCGTGTATCGCCTTGAAACTATTTCTCTCATCGAGGCAAAATCATCTGGACCAATAACGGTTTTGATATTAAAGTGGCGATATCCTGATTTATTGGGTTTTCCATTTACAAATCGGACCATTGAAGCAACTGGATATGATCCTTGAAAATTCGAGTTATCAAAACATTCAATGATGTTAGGATAGTCTTGCAGGCGTAAATCTTCTTGCAGTATAGTCAATGCCTTGTTGTGTTTAGCTTTGTTTTCCTCTTTTTGTATTTCTTTTTTCTTTCTATGGTGTAATGCGTTTTTTAGTGAGAGTGCTACTAGCTTTCGTTTGTCACCAATTTGAGGAACTACATTTTGTATTTCCAGTGCCTTGATTTTAATCGGAATGTTGCTGTAAACAATTTTATTTAAGCTGTTATGTTTGGTGCGAATCTCATGAACTACGTAACTCAAGATATCTTCGTCAGTCTCTTCTATTTTCTTTTTTACCTCAATATTTTCAGAAAAGATGATTGATCCCTCTTTTACTTTTAAATAGTTGATAAAAGAATGTTGTGAAGAACTGGTGATTGTCATTACATCAATATCTGTAAGCTTTTTGTTTACTACTTGGGATTTAGTTTGAAACTTCTCTAGAAGAGTAAGCTTGTTCTTGAAATATTCTGCCTTTTCATACTCCAAAGATGTAGCTGTCGCTTTCATTTGCTTTGTGAAGTAGTCGATGACTACACTTAGGTTGCCCTTTAGAATACTACGCGCCTGTTCGATGTCATTATTATAAGAAGCTTCGTCCTGGAAATTTTCACATGGCCCTTTGCAGTTACCAATATGATATTCGAGACAAACTTTGAACTTGCCAGCTTCGATGTTTTCCTCTGAAAGAAGAAAAGTACAGGTACGAATTGTGTACAATTGCCTAAGTAGATCGAGAACGCTTTTCATTGAAACCACGCTGGTGTACGGGCCAAAATATTCTCCTTTATGGTTTAGATACTTTCGAGTAGATAAAATTCTTGGAAATCGTTCTTTTACAATACACAGGTAAGGGAATGTTTTATCATCCTTAAGTAGAATATTAAATTTAGGTTGATTTTCCTTTATGAAGTTGTTTTCCAGTAGGAGTGCATCAAACTCAGTATTGGTAATAGTGTATTCAATGTTTCTAATTTCGGATACTAGCTTTTCCGTTTTACGATTGTATTGAGATTGCTTTGAAAAATAGCTGCTAACACGTTTCTTAATACTTTTAGCTTTACCAACGTATACTAGCGTATCATTATCATCGAAGAATTTGTATATGCCGGGCGCATCGGGAAGTGATGCAACTTGAGACTTAAGTGCATCTTTGCTCATTGCACGATTATTATTCGTTGATGTCCCAAGGCTGAATTTCCACTTCTACTGAATCAGGGTTTTGGCTTACTTTCAGGCAATCTAGTGAAATGTCTAAGCCAGAACTGGGTCTCTTGAATTGCCCTTTGTTGATACCCGTTTCAGCATCAGCGTAGACTTTCATCATGAACTTGTCCCAAATGGGTCGCGCTGTTCTGCCTCCCTGCCCAAATAACCAAGATGGAAAATGAATACTGCGTTCATCACCACCAACCCAGACACCTGTTACCAGGTCATGGGTCAAGCCCATATACCACCCATCGGAAGCATTATTGGTGGTACCTGTCTTGCCTCCAATTTCATTATCAATTTTAAGTTCAGGGCTTATACCTGCAGATGTTCCACCTCGTTCTTCCACGCCACCCATTAACATGTATATCATCTTGTATGCTGTTTGTTCATTAATAGCTTGCCTGGTTTTGGGTACAAAGTTTTCAATTACGTTTCCATGCTTGTCCTCAATCCGTGTGATAAAGAAAGGCTCGGTGAAAATACCGCCATTGGCAAACGTGCTATAGGCGCCCACTAATTCAAATAGCGAAACATCACTGGTGCCCAGGCAAAGCGATGGTACCGGATCCAATTTGCTATTGATGCCTACTCGATGCGCAAATTCGACCACATTCTCCGCGCCAAGCGCTTGCATCATTTGAGCAGTAATGGAATTAACTGATTGTGCCATAGCTTGGCGTATGGTCATTTTTTCACCTGTTCCCCTCTGCCCATTTGCATTTGGAGGTGACCAGACTCCGCCTGGAACTTTAAATGAAGGGGAGATGTCCTGCATGGGATGACACGGAGAATAGCCAGATTCTATAGCTAAGCCATAAACAAATGGTTTAAATGTAGAGCCAGGTTGTCTTGTTCCTTGTTTAACATGGTCGTACTTAAAGTATGTATGGTCTACGCCTCCCACCCAGGCTTTAATATGGCCGGTGGTTGGATCCATCGCCATCATACCTGCCTGCAAGTACCTCATATAATGATTCAATGAATCCATATAACTGAACAAGGTATCACGATCACCTTTGGCCGTGTATACATTCATTGGTCGCTTAACATTCAGTTGAATCTCTAAGGAATCGGAACCTACTCCATATTTTTCTTCTAATGCTTTATAAACGGACGTTCTTTTAATGCGTGAATTAAGAAAACCTGGAATTTCTTTGCCATTGTCATCTATCCATGGGTTTTTGCCTTGCTTTTTCCATTCTTCATTGAATTGCTCCTGCAAAGGCCTCATGTGCTCCTGCATAGCCTCTTCCGCGTACTTTTGCAGTTTGCTGTCGATGGTGGTATAAATTCTCAATCCTGAATTCCAAAGATCAATACCGCGTTCGTTACAAAACCGCATCAGGTAATTACTCATTACAGTTCTAAAATACGTGGCCAGTCCTTCGTTTTGATTTTGAACGTTATATCTTAACTCTATTGGTAATGCCTTTATTGAATCGTATTCTTCTCGAGTCTCAATTTTATAACCGCGTTTGAATATTTTATACAAAACTTCGTTGCGCTTACGTAAAGAGTTTTCAGGATTTCTTTGCGGGTTAAATAAAGTGGCCGCCTGCAACATACCGACAAGCACGGCAGACTCCTGTAAGTTTAGACTATCCGGTTGTTTGCTGAAGTAGGTTTCTGCGGCAACCTTGATCCCAAAAGAATTGCTACTAAAGGTAACGGTGTTGAGGTACATGGCAATAATTTCATCCTTGGTAAAATTTTTTTCCAGATTCACTGAAATAATCCACTCCTTGGTTTTTTGAATGATTCGTCTGGGAATGCCACCCAGCTTGCTCAAGCTGCCATCCAGGCTATGGTCCGGATTCATGGTGTAGAGATTCTTGGCAAGTTGTTGTGTGATGGTACTTCCTCCGCCCTGGCTATTGAAAGTAAGTAGGCCGAAGAGCACACGCATGTAGGCTGGAAAATCTAATCCCGAATGATCATAAAATCGATGGTCTTCTGAAATAATCAAGGTGTTGATTAGATCTTCCGAAAGCTCATCATAGGTAACCTGGCTACGATTATATCGGAAGTAGCGACCTAATGAAACGCCATCAGTAGAAATTATTTCTGATGATAAATCATTTTCCGGATTTTCTACTTCTTTAATACTGGGCATTTCCCCATAAAGACCGAAAAGATTGATACTGACAGAGAAAACGTAAATAGGCAGCCCTACCAAGACGGCAAGCAACAATATCCATGTCCATTTCGCAATGATGGCAAACCACTTGCTTTTTAAGCCAAGGAGTTTATTGATTTTTGTTTTTATAATTTCTATCAAAGAAGGTGAGATACTCATCCAATGCTTTGGTTCTGTAAAGTATGTCCGAATTGTCTTTCGTTATTACAAAAATATTGAATTTCTGGGTCGAAAGCGTGTTGTCGTTCGAAGTTTGATTGTTGAACTTATCGAGAAATTCTACCGCTGATTGTTGATCTGGAAACTCGGTTACCATTGTCAGCACAAATATCTCATTCAGAATAAGGGTGCTGGTCTTTAGCCGGCTGCTCTTATAGTTCTGTTGAATGAATTTGTCGAGCGTGGTGGAAAGCGTCTCTGAAAGTCGTGATTGTTGTTGATGTGAGATCACAAAATAGTGGGGTGCTTTCAGGGTATTTTCATATCTGATTCCCTTGGCTTTTTCAAGGTTGGCTTGCAAGGATTGGGATGAGGTTAATAGTTTTTCTGCGTATGGTTTTAACGGGTCATCCGGGTGTTTAGCCAGGAAACCCTCCAGCTCTTCCTGATATTTTGAGATGTTTTCAGTTTTTCCAGTAATTAGGATCATTAGCAGTTCCAGTTGAGGCGTGAAACTGGTTTCGCCAAAGGCTAATGCCTCATTTATTTTTTCTTGTGAGTCTTTGGAGTGGCCATTTTCAAAATCTTCATACGCTTTTTGATAAATCACTTTTTGTTTTTCTGCAGCTGCGCTAGTTTCCTTTAAATAGTTAGGGTTTAATAAAAGCTTTGTAAAATTAGAATTGGGATGATTTTTAACCAGCCGCTGATGATAACCTTGTGCTTTTTCACTTTCTTGTTCTGTGCTGATTAAGTAGAGTTTATATAATACTTCTGGTGCAAAATCTGATTGTGGAAACCGATTCAAGAGGGTGGTATAGGAATGAGTAGCATTGTCTTTTTCTCCCAGCTGGAGATAATAAAGGTCTCCTAAATGAAAATACGCATCTTCGATTTTTGCCAGTGAAATGGTTTTGCTATCTGCAGTTAATGGCAGTTGCGAAAACACTTTATTCACTTCATCGCTTACCCTCGTAGTTTTAGTGACTTCATCATCTTTATCTATATCACCAAGCTGTGCAACTTCTTGCTGCCCTTCTTGCTGGATCACGGATGACTTATTGGACCTTCTCCAATTATCCTCCAGGCTTATGTTTCCCCAAATGCGTTGAAACTCTGTTTGGCCAGCCCCAACAGCCGACAAATTGCCAAAGTACCAGTCGGCAGTCGTATTGGAATCTTCCAGAAAGAATGGGTTGCTTTGATTGGCGTTACCAGTGCCTTGCGATCTCCTTTTCTTTTTCTTGTTGGATTCCTCTAAATTTTTTCTACTTGTCACTACGGAGTCTAATTGCAATCTCAATGTGAGCGAATCCACGGAAGCCATGTTGAGCAGGCTGTCTTGCCAGGTAATGGTTTCAGTATATTTAGCAAATTCACCTAGTACTTCTTGTCGTTTTTTAATGTCGTCATAGTTTTCAAAATCTTTGGGTAATGCTCCGATGGCACTATCATAGTAGTTTTTGGCAAGACTGTATTTTTTCAGGGAATCAAAATGAATTTGACCAAGTCGCAGATAAGCACTTCCCTGAATTCTTTTGTTATTGCCTGAGTGACAAGCCAATGAATAATTTTCAATCGCCTCTTTCAGATTACCTTGTTTAAGCTCAAATTCTGCCAACTCGTAATATATCTTGTCACGGAATTCCTGATTCTTAGCATCCGTAAGCATTTTGTCGAATTGATGACGTACTGTTTTTACATCGCGCTTATCATCCAAGCGGGCTACCTGGGCCATATTCAATCTGGCATAAAAGTCAATTTCATAGGCAGGATTTGTGGCAATGCATTTTCGGTAATAATTGTAGGCCTCGGAACCAAAGCCGAGTTTTTGGTATACCTGTCCAATGATGAAATAGATTCTTCCTTTCTGATCACTTTTGGTAAGGAGCGAATCAGTTAGTGAAAGATTACGAACCATATTGTCATAATCATCAAGTACCTGATAATAATATGCTTTCTCCATATATAGCCTTTTCGCATTGGATTTGCTCAAAGGCTCTTTCTCTAAAAACCTGAAGGCTTCTTCCGCTTTAGCATATTCTTCATTTTCAGTAAATGCTCGAATGAGATGGATGAGCGCTTCATGGCGTGTATTGATATTGTTGCTTTTTGTGTTGACGTATTTGAACGTTTGGATCGCATTGACAAAATCGCAATCATAAAGTCTGGCCAGACCCACCATGACGTAGTTGTCATCAACCCACTTGCTATTGGGATGTCGCTGAATAGAAAGGGAAGCCATTTTGATGGCTTCCTCTGTATCTGCCTTATATGTCTTAGCGAGCGTGGTATCCAGTTTGGGATATAGTCTTAATACCTGATTGTGATCATCATCAAGGCTTTTTTGAATGGCCAATTCCACCTCACGAATTTTTTCCGCTGCATAGAAATAGCCATTATAATGGGCCGTCAGGTTATGGTATACGTTGCTGGTAACCGTGGTTTGCTCCGAGGAGCACCGTACCAAAATGAGACCCAAGACAATTGTCAAAAGGAAGAATGAGCGCAAAAGCTTCTAAAAGGTTTAATTACAGCCTACAAACGTAAAAAACAGATAATCAATATTATAATTAACGATTATATCTATTTTTGTCCAAAATTTACCACTTTTTGAAGCCTAAAAAGACCCTTTCTGAACGCCTCACAACTAAATATCAGCTCGTAATCCGGAATGAGGAGAATCTGGCCGAGCGTTCGAATTTTGCCTTTACATATGCCAAATTGCTGGTGGTATCGATTTCCTTTTTTATTGTTGTTTTCTCTGTAAGCATGTTGCTATCCAAAACGGTATTGGCCAAATGGTTCGACCCTAAACATGCACAAATGGAAGCCAATAAGAAATTGTACGAATTGGCGATCAAAGTGGATTCTCTTGCTGTAGAGGTAAACAATAAAGATCGATTTATTATGAACTTCCAGCGGATACTCAGCGGGGATACGGCCAGTGGATTTATAGATCCGGTAGAAGCTCTTGGAAATGAAAACAGAATGTTGCCTTCTGCTATTGATATGGAATTGGCTCCATCAGACTCTCAATTCAGAAAGGAGTTTGAACAATCTGAAATGTCATTGATATCCCTTACCAGTAACAAGTATCGCGAGTTGCAAGAGATGTTCTTTTTCTCACCCATTACCGGATTTATTTCCGACCATTATGACCTAAAGAAGAGTCACTTTGGCATTGATATAGTCGCCAAGACCAATGAGCCAGTTAAGGCAATTGCTGATGGAATGGTAATTATGGCCTCCTGGACCCAGGATTCAGGCTATGTCATCACCATTCAGCACAGGAGTAACCTGATATCGGTATATAAGCACAATGCTGAACTGTTGAAAAAAGTTGGTAATTTTGTAAATGCAGGGGACATTATCTCTATAGTTGGCAACAGTGGAGAGATGACCGATGGACCTCACCTGCATTTTGAATTGTGGTACAACGGAAACTCTCTAAACCCGGAAGAGTTTGTAACCTTTTAATCCGAGAAATAAATGTTTACTTCTAAAGAGCAAAAAAAAGTGGCAGAGGAAATTAGTAATTCAACAAATACGATTGGCAAAGGCACTGTACTGGAAGGCAACATAGAAACCTATGGCAACATTCGTATTGAAGGTAAGGTCATTGGCAACATCAAATCAAAATCAAAGATTGCATTGGGCCACAGCAGTCATGTGGATGGAAACATCATGGCGCAGAATGCTGACCTAGAGGGAGAGGTGAAAGGCAGAATTGAGATTACCGAGATGTTGATACTTAAGGCTACAGCCGTAGTGCATGGAGACATAATCACAGGCAAATTGGTAGTGGAGACTGGGGCCGTATTTAATGGTTCTTGTAAAATGGGTGCATCGGTAAGAGACATCAAAATGGGCGAAAATGGGCAGGGATCCAGAATCCTCAGACAAGAGGGCGCCAAAACCATTTAATACCTATCTCAAGTACAGTGGATTAGCCATTCAGCTTGTAGTCACTATCGGTGTCGCTGGCTGGCTTGGCTATCTTTTGGATAATTACCTTAGTTTTCAATTTCCGATTTTTACGATTGTGTTTACCATGGCCTCTTTTGGCGGATCATTTTATCTTTTGTTCAGGTCTATAAACAACTCTCAGTAGAATGATATTGGTTGTCGTGTTAATCCTGATTAGCCTGATTCTAATCTGGATTGGGCATTGGTTTTATCCGGTCCTTCCTGCCTACTTTTATCAAACGATTGCCCTGTTATTCTTGGGCACAGTGGGTATTTATTTCTATTTATTGGATGTAAAGAAAAATAGACCTGAATACTTTATTCAAATATATATCGTAACTCAGTTTACGAAAATATTGGCTTATGGAAGCTACATGTTGTTTGTCGTTTGGGACGACTCAAATCGAGCATCGGATCATGTCCTTACTTTCATGATTACTTACTTTGTTTTCACCGCCATTGAGGTCATTTTTTTGTATAGAAAGGTGAGGGGATAAGCGGCTTCGATTGAGGCTAGAAATAAATCCAAATATTTTTTTCTGGAGCTTTAATTTATACCTTTGCAGTCTAAAATTGAACCCCGATTAAGAGTCAAAATGTTAGCTTTCCTGCCTAAAAATCGCGTTTTCCGTTACTTTTTGATTCTCGCAATATGTGCGGCCTTTTCGGCACCCGGCAAGGCGGCTGAACCTACAGAAGAAGAGGGGAAAATAGATGTGAGTGCGGTCATTATGCACCACGTTTTAGACGACCATATTTGGCATTTTTGGGATGGCCACTTTGGCACGCTTTACCTTCCTGTTATTGTTTATTCTGAAGAACGGGGATTAGACGTTTTTTCTTCTAGCCATTTTTATGATGCGCATCATAACATTATTCCTTACAACGGATATGTACTGGAGCACAATCATATTTATTTGGAGGGAACAAAAAAGGCCGTTTTGGACTTTTCAATCACCAAGAACGTGGCTATGTTGTTTATCACGGCTGTGCTTTTACTTTTCATCATGAGTTCCGTAGCCAACGGGTATAAGCGAAACAAAGGGAAGGCCCCAAACGGATTGCAATCATTTATGGAACCGATCATTCTGTTTGTTACCGATGAGGTAATCAAGCCCAATGCAGGACCAAAATATCAAAGGTATACACCCTATTTACTGACGCTATTTTTCTTTATTCTATTCGGAAACATTTTAGGATTGTTACCGGGTGCGGGTAATCTTACTGGGAACATTGCTGTAACAGTTACGCTGGCCTTCTTTACATTTCTGATTACCAACTTTAGTGGCAACAAGAATTACTGGTCGCATATCTTTTGGACCCCAGGTGTGCCATTGCCTTTGCGATTGATTATACTTCCAGTTGAGTTGATTGGTATTTTTACCAAGCCATTTGCCCTGTTGATACGTTTGTTTGCAGCTATCACTGCTGGACATATTGTTGTGCTGAGTTTATTAAGCATGGCGTTTATATTTCAAAGTTATATTGTGGGTACTGGTGCCTCCATTTTCGTGACGTTAATTACGCTCATTGAATTGTTGGTTGCGGGGATTCAAGCTTATGTGTTCACCTTGTTTTCATCTCTTTACATTGGGATGGCAACGGAAGAGCATGAGCATCATTAAGATTTAATTCATGTGAAGTAATTCACATGGGAAGATATCCGGGAAATTCCCGGTGTTGTTTAACCTAAATAATTACTTGTATGTTGTTTGCCTTATTATTAGACATTAGCTACGCGATCATGGGTGCGGGCATAGGTTCAGGTCTTGCTGCAATAGGCGCGGGAATCGGAATTGGCCGTATTGGTGGATCAGCCATGGAAGCAATGGCACGTCAGCCTGAGTCTGCAAATAAATTGCAGGGCTCTATGTTGATTATCGCAGCTCTAGTTGAGGTAATTGCGCTATTTGCGATTGTAATCTGTTTCTTGATTTCAACCAGAACAGCGTAATCGTTTTAGAAACTTGCCTTGGGCAATGGGCCCGGGCAAGTTTCTGTTTATTTAATACAAGTATTATTTTTTAACAAGTAGTCAATCATGGAATTATTAACCCCGGGCGTAGGACTAATCTTTTGGCAGACGGTTGTCTTTTTGTTTTTGGTTTTTCTGCTGGCTAAGCTGGCCTGGAAACCCATCCTAAATTCACTTAAAGAGCGTGAAGAGACCATCCAGACTTCTCTGGATATGGCTGTAAAAGCCAAGGAAGAGATGGCTGCCCTGAAAGCAGATAACGAGATTCTCCTTAAACAAGCAAGAGAAGAAAGAGACAAGATATTACGTGACGCCAGAGATGCCGCCAATCGTTTACATGATCAGGCTCAAATTGAAGCAAAGAAGAATGCCGATAAGATTATTGAAGATGCCAAAGCGGTAATTCATACAGAAAAGAATGCTGCACTAAGGGACGTGAAAGAGCAGGTGGCTCTGTTTTCACTTGAAGTTGCAGAAAAATTAATGAAGAAGAATCTTTCTGATGATAAGTCACAGAAGGAGTTGGCTGATCGCTTTGCGAAAGATTTAAAGTTAAATTAGAATGTCGGATTACAGAGCTGCATCACGTTACGTAAGGTCGTTATTAGGATTGGCAGATGAGCAGGGTGCCTTGGACGAAGTGCATAGAGATATGCAGCTGATCGACAAAATCTGTAGTGATAACTATGATCTTGTTGTGATGCTTCGAAATCCTATCATTAGGCATGATAAGAAGAGAACCATTCTAAAGAAAATATTTGATGGCAAGGTGCATCATCTTACCATGGCTATTATTGAAATCGTGACCCGTAAAAACCGGGAAGCGTTACTTCCATCCATTGCCAATGAATTTCACAATGCCTACAACGACTTTAAAGGCATTCAAAAAGCTTCCATTATCTCGACAATTAAATTAGACGGTGAGTTGCGTGCCGAGATTATTGAGATGGTGAAACAACTAAGCAGCAAGAAAACCATTGAGCTGAATGAGAAAGTAGATAAGGATTTAATTGGTGGATTTATTTTAAATGTAGGAGATAAGCAAATTGATGCATCGATTAGCAGCAAGTTGAAAGCCCTTAAGTTGATATTCAAAGAAAACCCATACGTGAAAGATTTTTAAATATTGATTATATAGTATAGCAAAAGAGATATTGATTTTATAAAACCATGGCAGAAATTAAACCCGAAGAAGTATCAGCAATATTACGTGAGCAACTATCTGGCGCTCGCACCAGTGCTGAATTGGAAGAAATTGGAACTGTTCTTACTGTAGGTGATGGAGTGGCTCGTATTTACGGCCTTACCAAAGCCCAGGCAGGAGAATTACTTGCGTTTGAAAATGGACTTCGCGCGATGGTGCTTAACCTTGAAGAAGACAATGTGGGGGCAGTACTATTGGGAGACTCTCAAGGCATTAAAGAAGGGGACACCGTGAAGAGAACAGGTCTTATTGCATCTATTAAAGTGGGTGAAGGCGTGTTGGGCCGAGTTGTAAATACATTGGCTGAGCCAATTGACGGCAAAGGACCTTTGAAGGGGGAGCTCTTTGAAATGCCTATGGAACGCAAGGCACCTGGCGTTATTTTCAGACAGCCTGTAAATGAGCCGTTGCAAACGGGTATTAAAGCGATTGACTCTATGATTCCAATTGGTAGAGGTCAGCGTGAGTTGATCATTGGAGATCGTCAAACGGGTAAGACGGCTGTTGCGATTGACACTATTATTAATCAAAAAGAATTTTACGCGAAAGGTAAGCCTGTATATTGTATTTACGTGGCTATCGGACAAAAAGCATCTACTGTCGCTGGTATAGTAAGTACCCTTGAAAAAGCAGGCGCGATGGATTACACGGTTGTTGTATCGGCCTCAGCCTCTGATCCGGCTCCAATGCAGTTCTTTGCACCATTTACAGGTGCAGCTATTGGGGAGTATTTTAGAGATACCGGTCGTCCGGCATTGGTTATCTACGATGACCTTTCAAAGCAGGCTGTTGCCTATCGGGAAGTGTCATTGCTATTGAGAAGACCTCCTGGTCGCGAGGCTTACCCTGGTGACGTATTTTATTTGCACTCCAGACTATTGGAGCGTGCCGCAAAAATTATTAACAGCGATTCCATTGCCGCACAAATGAATGACTTACCTCCATCATTAAAAGACAAAGTAAAAGGAGGAGGTTCATTAACGGCTCTTCCTGTGATTGAAACACAGGCCAATGATGTGTCTGCTTATATTCCTACCAACGTAATTTCCATTACAGACGGTCAGATATTTTTGGAGACCAATTTATTTAATGCTGGAATCCGTCCTGCCATTAACGTGGGTATTTCAGTTTCACGTGTAGGGGGTTCCGCTCAAATCAAGTCGATGAAAAAGGTGGCGGGTACTTTGAAATTGGATCAGGCGCAATTCAGAGAGCTTGAAGCATTTTCAAAATTTGGATCGGACCTGGATGCATCAACTAAGCTTACCATTGAGCGAGGTAGAAGAAATACAGAAGTGTTGAAGCAGCCTCAATATGCCCCAGTACCTGTAGAGGAGCAAGTGGCCATGATTCTGGCTTCTACTAAAGGTTATATTGACAAAGTGCCCGTTGAAAAGGTAAAAGAATTTGAAAAGGAATTCCTTGGACTTTTGCGCGCTCAAAATCAGCCAGTGCTGGATAATTTCAGAGTGGGCAAATTTGAAGATGCAGATGTGGAAACGGTAAAAAAGACAGCGCTTGAATTAGCAGATAAATACTAAAGTTGAATGGCTAGTTTAAAAGAAGTAAAGGGCAGAATAGCTTCGATTATATCGACCCAGCAGATTACCAAAGCCATGAAGATGGTAGCGGCTGCCAAGTTGAGAAAATCGCAGGACAGGATTATACAAATGAGACCTTTCTCGCAGAAATTTGCGGAGGTATTGCGTAATGTATCCGGAACAAGTGAGGATGAGCCAAGCTGGTACAATGCAGTTAGAGAAGAAAAGAATATACTTATTGTAATTGTAAGCGCAGATCGAGGTTTATGTGGTTCTTTTAATACTAATATCTTCAAGGCTGGCTTAAAGATCATAAAAGACAACTACGCAGAACAGCACAGTCTTGGCAAAGTCACCATTCTCCCCATTGGTAAAAAGTCTTTAGAGTATTTCAAAAAGCGTAATTATAAAGTTGAAGAAGGGTACTGGAATTTATTTCATGACATTTCCTTTGATAATGTTTCTCGTGCTGCTGAATACATTATGGAAAGCTTCAAAGGGGGCAAGTATGACAAAGTCGAAGTGATCTACAATGAGTTCAAAAATGTAGCTACCCAAATTTTGCGTATTGAACCTTATTTGCCCATCGTTGCCCCGGTGACTGATAAGAAAGTGCTTGAAGTGGATTATATTTTTCAGCCAAGCAGAGATGAAATTGTTACCGGACTGATTCCGAAGTCATTAAAAGTCCAACTTTTTAAAGCCATATTGGATTCCAATGCTGCGGAAAATGGTGCACGAATGACTGCTATGGACAAGGCCACAGAAAACGCAGGTGAGTTGCTGAAAGAGTTGAAATTAACTTATAACAGAACTCGTCAAGCAGCAATTACCAAGGAAATTCTTGAAATTGTAGGAGGTGCAGAGGCGCTAAAAGCATCATAATCGATACATATTTTTCTAACTTGAAAGCTCTCTCACGAGGGCTTTTTTTATGCAGCGTGCAGTTAAATTTTACAGGTTAGTCAATATTTTAAGCCTTGACGTTGCTATAGGGGCCACTATTTCGTCCTTTTTCTTGTCACGGGTTTTCGAGGTATCCGTCCATTTACCCACCTTGTTTTGCCTGGGACTAACTGTCTGGGTGATTTATACTGCAGATCATTTGATAGACGCTAAACGGATAAAGCAACCCGCCTCTACTTTGCGACACCAGTTCCATCAACGCCATTTTAAGACGATTATCTATTTTTTGATTATCGCGTGCCTTGTTGTCATTGCACTATTGTTTTTTGTTCAGGTATCCATATTTATATGGGGAATGTATTTATCAGTTTTAGTGATTATTTATTTAGTAGTTCAAAGGAAGCTTGGCCTTTTTAAAGAAGTAATAGGTGCATTGCTCTACAGCACTGGCGTCATGATCCCAGTGATCGCTATGTCCAATGAACCATTCAAAACACTAGCATCCATTCCTGCTATTCTTTTTTTTAACACTGCGTTAATCAACTTGATTTTATTTTCCTGGTTTGATATTGAAAATGATAAGGCTGACAAACAGCCATCCATTGCTACCATTCTTGGTAATCCCACAACTGTTATTTTGGTAAGCGCGTTCTGCTTTATTCAACTTGGCTTGCTGCTATTTGCATTCTCATTGGGAAGTTATAATAGTTACCTTTTGGTGTTTGCTTTGATGCTTACCATCTTATTTGCATTATTTATAAAATCAGACTGGTTTGGAATGTCGGATAAGTATCGCATCATGGGAGACGCAGTATTCCTGATTCCGTTGTTGCACCTGCTTTTATGACAACCAGGTTAAACAGGTTCAATTGGATTGCGTCTTACTATGATAAATTAGTCAATTTAATTTTTGGAAAATCTATTTTGGAGGCTCAACATTGTCACCTTGAGTTGATTCCAGCGCACGCAAATATTCTTGTGTTAGGGGGAGGTTCAGGCAAATGGGTATCAGAAATCATTAAAACCAATAAAACCTGCCATATTCTGTTTGTGGATGCCTCTTCCAAAATGATGGATCAGGCAAAATACAACCTGGAGGGGGTAGAACAAGTTTCATTTATTCATGGTACACAAAATGATCTGCCCAATCTTCATTTTGACGTAATCATTACCCACTTCTTTTTTGACATGTTTACTACTCAGCAACTGCATATGTTGATTGAGCAACTTGATCGACAACTAAACAGCCCATCATTGTGGATTGTATCGGATTTTGAAAAATCTAAATATTGGCATTCACTAATGTTGAAAATGATGTTTTTATTTTTCAAGCTTAGCAATACGATAGAAAATAATGATTTGCCAGATTGGAATGATATCATGAAGTCTCAACACTTTAAGGTTTCAAAAACCATGTCTTTGTATGGAGATTTCATTCAAAGTCGTTTGTATGTAAAGTAGAGACTATTTTATAGTGCTTATTAAATTTTTCTATTTTTTACTTACCTTAAAGTTCCTTTCAAAATGGGTAGAAATTATTTCGAATGAGGTCAAGTTTTCTTTTTCTGTTAATAAGTATGTCGTTATCATGTAAAAATGATTCGACTGCTAACCAAGATACAACGAGTGCGCCTGTGCTACCCACCAAAGAATTAAATGCAGCATTCCTCATTGTGGACGGGGTGTATAATTCTGAATTAATTGCACC
>DATCZR010000368.1:0-8987 GCA_036525835.1 Cyclobacteriaceae bacterium | reverse complement strand
GATATGCTTGAAATACTTTTTCTTAATGGCTTCGTACTTTGAGATATCCTTATCTCTAATTTTAGTGCCATTAACGGTTAATTTTCCATCCTCCCAATTCAGAGAATTTAATTTTTCTCCTTTTTTGAGATAGCCATCTTTTACCAGTTGTTCTTGCATTTCCACTTCATATTTCTCTATGTCCGCTTCAATATGACGGAATTCTTTTTTATGCTCCTGTAAAGTTTCTTCCAGGTGCCTCAACTGCTCCTCCATATCTCTTAGTCCAAGTTCCAACTTTTCCTTAAACTCTTTATTGTTATAGAGTTCGTCTAGTTGATCGTGTAGTTTGTCCATTTGATCCTGAAAGTTTTCATTGAACTGAAAGGAAAACTTGTGACTAAACTCATCGGCCCATTGCTCCATCAGTTCTCCAAATTGCTGATTCTCCTCACCAAAATGTTCAAAGCGCTTAGCCATTTCTTTGCCAAATTCTTCCCATTTTTCCCGATCCTCATCTGAGAAGAAATGGTTTCTGGGTATGGTGTCACCATCGTAGGTGTAGTTATAATCAAAAGGCATAGCGGGGATAGCCGGAATTGCTGGAATACTAGGGATAGCAGGAATTGATGGAATCATTGATGAATAGCTTCCGGGATCCGTCATCATTGATCGTAATTCTTCATCACCTTCGAATTTTTCAATCACTTCTTCATGAGGCGTTCCATCTTCATCATAAGTTGTAATGGACTGACGTGAGTAAGTAGCCGAAGTTTCTTTTTTGTTTTTATCGTTTTCTTTCGATTTGTTTTTGTCTTTAATCGTGTCTGCTAGAATGATTCCGCTGCCTGATTTTTGAACTATGTCATGATCCATTTGGGAATTCTTTTCTATACCTAGCCATGACGCGCAGATTAAAGCGGTAATAACAATTGTAATTATCGCCAAAGGCCTGCTTTTTCCTTCATTGTTTTTCACTGATGTTTCCATAATTCTTTTTATACGCTTTAATACGTGATATTTATTTTTATTCAATGCCAGTGCAAGATCAGGAGTATGTTGGCTTCTTTTTACCTCAAGTTGAGCTAATGCCTTAGCGTAAGCGATCCTGGTAGAGCCAGAACAGAGGACAGCATCATCACAGCAATGCTCTCTTTCTTCCCTGATCATTTTTGAAATGATCCACACAAATGGATTGAAGAATAGCACTATTTCTATAATTGACTGAATGAGATTGATCAGGTAGTCGTGTCGCTTGATGTGTGACAGCTCGTGTAAAAGTATGGCTTCAATCTGTTCATAAGGTAATCCTGAAAGTAGCCCAATGGGTAGCATGATCATTGGCTTTAGGTAGCTTACCACAATGGGCTTGTCGATATGTACAGACTCGACCAGGGCAATCCATTTTTTAATTCCAATCCGTTGAGACAATAATGCCAATTGTGAATTCCAAAAAGCATTAACAGCTACTGCATCTGATTTTATAAATCGGACATACAGTAACCCGATAATGAATCTCAAAGAAAAAATAATCACCCCAATCAGCCATGCTGTAATAATCCAGGGAATTTGAAAGTTTATCTGTTGAACAAATTCGTTCCAATATGATGATGCAGTCGCTGAGCTGAAATTATTAAAAGTAAAATAAGAATGCTGACCCACTATGGATTGAATGGATTCATATTCAGCTGTATCATTTAAGTATAAATATGTTCCGAAAGTGGTAGCCAGCAGTAATACGAGTGCGCTGCAATTGAGAAGATACTTAACGGATGATTTGAGAGTTGGAGCGACCCATTGAATAAGTCTGAGTACAATCAGTATAAGAGCTCCTTGCCACAAGGTATGAAGCAGCGTCCAGCCGAGCGCGATTTTAGTTGCATAAGAAATGAAATCTAACGCATTCATTTTTCACCTCCCTCCAGATGATCTATGTACCTCCTTATTTCGTTTAGTTCTTCTTTAGAAGATTTATTATGACCTAATGCACTTAATATCAACTGAGAAGCAGAACCCTCGAATACCGTGTTGATTATTTTGTCAACCATTTGTTGCTTGGTATTTTCTTTAGTTGCAATGGCTTTATATACGTGCTGTTTTCCATTCTTCTGCCGGGAGACAATTTCCTTTTCAAACATGATCTGAAGGAATTTAAGTACTGTCGTGTAGCCGTTTTTCTGATTCCCGCCAAGGATATTATGCACTTCTTTGACGCTTGAAGGCCCTTTTTCCCACAATACCTGGAGAATTTCAAGTTCTTTTTCCGTTGGCTTGATGGGTTTCTTTTTTGGTGTCATTTTATATACGAAATAGTTCGTAATTCAATTTTACGACCTCTATTTCATTCTTCCAATGTATTTGTACGAATAATTTCGTATGTGGTTGTTTCGAGCGGGCATTTTTATTTGAAAATTCTTTTATCGTACTTAACTGCCTGCATGTTATCGCTATGAAGGAATCTATTTACCGAAAGACCATCTACACGATTACGGCCCTTATTTTATTATATGGGTTTCTCATTTTTATTATGCTTCGATTTGAGTCCCAATCACCTGAGGCGAAAATAACCAGCATTCAGGATGGACTTTGGTATGCTATTGCCACATTGACCACGGTGGGGTATGGAGACCTCGTACCGATAACATATGAAGGACGGATGCTGGGATTTGTATTCTTACTTTCCAGTTTAGGGGTATATGGATTTATCATTGGACAGATCACAAATATTATGAGCACATTAAAAGAAAATCGCGCTATGGGACTTAACGGAACTACTTTTGAAGGTCATGTAGTGATCATTGGATGGAATGAATTTAGCCAGGCAGTGATCGCTCACTTGATTGCTGCTGGTAAAAAAGTCGCCATTATTACAAAAAATCGGGGTGACATTGACATCATTCGTGAATATTACGACCCATCCCAGGCCTACACCCTGTATTCAGACTACAATAATTTTGAACTCATGGAGAAATCCAATATAAGGAAGGCATCCATCGTATTTGTCAATCTCTCTGATGATACTGAAAAACTAGTTTATGTGATCAATATCAAAAAACACTTTAATGATTTGAACTACGTAGTAACTCTGGATAACGGAAATCTCAAAAGTACATTTCATCATGCTGGCGTTACTTATGCTATTTCTAAAAATGAAATTAGTTCGAAATTACTGGCAAGCTATATCTACGAACCTGATGTCGCTCTTTTCAGCGAGGAGATAATCGCCTACGCTCATGAAGATGATGAATACGACATGAAGCAGTTGATGGTGAGAGAAGGAAACCCATTGGCAGGGATGTTTTACGACAAGGCCTTTTTTGATTTGAAAAAAGAAAGCAATGTGGTGCTTATCGGATTGGTGAAGATGATAGATGGACAAAGGAAAATGTTGAAAAATCCGGAAGGCTCCATCACCATCAATGAAGGAGATTATCTTGTCTTATTAATGGACCGAAAAGGACAACAAAGACTTAAGCGATTATTCAAAATAGAAGAGGGACTTATGTGAGTCCCTCTGTTTAAACTTCTTCAACAGATTCGAGGTTTTGAAATTCAAATTCAACACCATTCTTTAAGTCAATAAATATTATAGCATCCTTATTAATCGTACCGGCCAGTATTTGTTTTGATAATTCATTTAAAACCTCACGCTGCAATACTCGTTTTAGAGGTCTTGCTCCATATTGAGGATCGAATCCAATTTTGGCTAACCGATCCAAAGCGGCATCTGAAATATCTAATTTAATTCCGCTTTCATCCAATCGCTTCCGAATGAGATTAAATTGGATGCTGACAATTTTTCGAACATCCTCCTTGCTCAAGGGACGGAACATGATGATGTCGTCAATTCGATTGATGAACTCTGGTCGGACTGATTTTCTAAGTAAGTCAACTACTTTTTCCTTGGTGTCTTCCAGCACCTCGAAATAGTTTGTTTCATTAATTCCTTCAAATTGCTCCTGAATAATATCGGAACCTATGTTGGTGGTCATGATAATGATGGTATTCTTAAAATTGGCTACCCTGCCTTTGTTATCAGTGAGTCGTCCTTCATCTAATACCTGAAGCAGAATGTTGAAAACGTCTGAATGTGCTTTTTCAATTTCATCCAGGAGAATTACCGAATACGGTTTTCTTCGGACGGACTCGGTCAATTGTCCACCTTCGTCATAGCCTACATAGCCCGGAGGAGCACCAATTAAGCGGCTAACCGAGTGCCTTTCCTGATACTCACTCATATCGATGCGAACCATCGAATTTTCATCGTTAAATAAATATTCAGCCAGTGCCTTGCTAAGTTCGGTTTTCCCTACGCCCGTTGTACCCATGAAAATAAATGACCCAATGGGTCGCTTGGGATCCTGAAGTCCTGCACGGCTTCTTCGAACCGCATCACTTAAGGCATGAATGGCTTCTTCCTGCCCGGCAACGCGCTTTCCAAGTTCTCTTTCCAGGGAGAGTAATTTCTCCTTTTCACTTTGGAGCATTTTTGAAACAGGAATACCTGTCCATTTAGCCACCACTTCTGCAATGTCTTCGCTGTCTACTTCTTCTTTCAGTAAGGAGTTTTCGCCTTGCTGACCTTTCATTTTCTCTTGCAGGATTTTTAATCTTTGTTCCGCTTCTGTGATTTTTCCATAACGTATCTCCGCAACAGTCCCGTAGTCCCCCGCTTTCTCAGCTTTCTCAGCCTCAAATTTTAATTTGTCGATGTTCTCTTTTTCGCGTTGGATACCATGCACTACTTCTTTTTCATTTTCCCAGCGTGCTTTCAAGGCATTGCGAGATTCTGACAGTTCGGCAATTACTTTGTTGAGAACGGCTTCTTTTTCTTTGTCTTTTTCTCTCCTGATGGCTTCGCGCTCAATTTCCAACTGCATGATCTTGCGATTGAGTTCATCCAGTTCCTCAGGCATGGAATCCATTTCCAGGCGCAGTTTAGCCGCAGCTTCATCCATTAAATCAATAGCCTTATCTGGCAAGAAGCGATCAGAAATATAACGATGGGATAACTCCACTGCCGAGATCACCGCATCGTCTTTAATTCTCACGCCATGGTGTATTTCATATTTATCTTTAATTCCACGAAGGATAGAAACAGAATCTTCAACTGACGGCTCGTCTACAATTACAGCTTGAAACCTGCGTTCCAAAGCCTTGTCCTTCTCAATATATTTTTGATATTCTTTTAAAGTAGTAGCACCGATCGCATGAAGTTCACCGCGTGCTAATGCAGGCTTCAGTAAATTTGCCGCATCCATAGCGCCTTCGCCTCCGCCACCTGCTCCTACCAAAGTGTGAATCTCATCAATGAATAAAATAATTTGACCATTGGAATCAACCACTTCTTTGATTACCGCTTTCAGTCTTTCCTCAAATTCTCCTTTGTACTTAGCTCCGGCCACCAAAAGACCCATATCGAGCGAGACCAGAATTTTCTCTTTTAAGTTTTCAGGCACATCACCATCTACAATACGTTGTGCCATACCTTCTACGATGGCTGTTTTACCAACGCCAGGCTCACCCAGCAAGATTGGATTATTTTTTGTTCGTCTTGACAAAATTTGTAAAACCCGCCTGATCTCTTCGTCCCTTCCGATTACCGGATCAATCTTACCTTTTTTGGCTAACTCATTTAAGTTTTTTGAGTATCGATCCAGGGATTTATATTTTGCTTCAGCATTTTGATCCGTCACCTTACTTCCGCCTCGCAATTCCTTTATCGCTTTTAATAAAGTGCTTTTTTCGAATCCTACATCCTTCAATATAGAGGATACCTTATCCTTAGTGCCTAATAGAGCTAATATAAGGTGCTCAACAGAAATATATTCATCCTTCAGATCACGAAGTTCTTTTTCGGCATTTTGAAGTACCAGATTGGTGGCGGCAGATAGGTGTGGTTGAGTGCCGGTCACTTTTGGAAAACTGGCAATCAGTTCTTGCAGCTTTGTTTCCAGTAAAGCCTGATTAACATTCAACTTCTTAAATAAGTAAGTGGAAACGTTTTCATCAGACTCGACAATAGCTTTCAGCAAGTGAGCTGGTTCTATGGCTTGATGTTGATTGCCAATAGCTATTTCGGCTGACTTTTGGAGAGCCTCCTGAGATTTTATGGTGTATTTATCAAAGTTCATAACATTCAATTTCCAATGGTTGATCAAATTGTAATCCACCTCAGAAAACGATGAAAACCAGGAAATTATGGCATGAAAACTAATCGAAATTGCGATTTATCGGTCATAATGTCGTATGATGGAAGCCTGATTCCATTATGGCATTTTGGTTAGTTGAAATAGCATTAGGATGATTAATTTCAACGAGTCATCAACCCGAACAAAATCGATGAGAACATTAATATGCTGCGGCCTACTTTCCTTTTTTGCCTGTCAAACACAGCAGGAAACATCCGTTGATCCAATAATTGTTTTTCAATCAGTCAATGTCATTCCCATGGATGAGGAAAGAGTACTCTTGAATCAGGATGTGGCCGTGAGCCTGGGGAAAATTATTTCTATCAACGAAACAGGTCTTACCCAATTTGATGCCAACGCGACTATCATTAATGCTAAAGGAAAATACCTAATCCCAGGACTTGCAGAAATGCACGCGCATGTACCACCAGTGGATGACTTGGAGCCCATGAAGGAAGTGTTATCACTTTTCCTGGCCAATGGTGTCACCACAATCAGGGGCATGCTGGGTCATCCAAAACACCTGGAGCTAAGAGAAATGATCAATTCAGGGAAAATACTAGGCCCCCATTTTTATACCACCGGGCCATCATTCAATGGAAACACGGTGAAGACGGCCGAAGAAGGAATTCAAAAAGTTAAGGAACAGAAAGTGGCTGGTTATGATTATCTCAAACTCCATCCTGGACTCAGCACGGAAACTTTTGGAGCTATTGCTCAAACTGCCAATGAGGTGGATATTCCATTTGTAGGGCATGTGTCATTTGATGTGGGTATAAAACGGGCCATTGATGCAGGCTATTCTTCTATCGATCACCTGGATGGGCTTGTTGAGGGGCTTGTACCCAACATTGAAAAAATTGGAGAGGAGGGTAATGGCCTTTTTGGAATATTCTCTTCGCCTATGGCTGACACAACCAGAATTCCGGAGATCATTCAGGGATTGAGGGAAAAAGAGATTTGGATGGTGCCAACACAATCATTGGCAGAAAGATGGATGTCACCAGAAGGAATAGAGCCGTATGCAAATGCTCCTGAAATGAAGTATATGAAAAAGGAAACGCGGGACAATTGGGTAAAAGCCAAAGAAAATCTATTAAGTAACAAGCGCTATGACAAAATCAAAGTAGCGAGCTATATTCAGCTGCGCAGAAAATTAATATACGAATGCCAACAGAATGAGGTTGGTTTATTACTTGGATCGGATGCGCCTCAAATTTTCAACGTCCCTGGTTTTTCGGTTCATCATGAATTGAAATATTTGGTTGATGCTGGGCTCACCCCATTTGAGGCTTTGCAAACGGGAACCGTAAATGTGGCCGACTATTTAGGGAAAGACAATTCTGGTGTAGTTATAATCGGAGCGGTTTCAGATTTAATCCTGCTGAACGGAAACCCATTAGTCGACATCGGCCATACAAGTGAAATTGAGGCTGTGCTTCTTGGAGAGAAATACATATCCAAAGATTCCATTAATGTAATGCTCAAGTCTTTGGAAAAGAATTGAATAATTCGTTTAGTTACTTTCCTTTCGCATAATCATCACCATAGTATTTGCTGGTGATTTTGGTGTGAAAAGTTTCTGCTCGTATGGGCTCGTATTTGGGTGTTCCTGTGTTAGGCAGCACCTCCAGGATTTCATCCTCCCACACATAAACCGCCATGGGCAAACTGATACGTGGCGTGTTGTTGAGTTTTTTATTGATGGGCTTACTTACGCGATGGGTTGTGGAAGGCATAATGTCATTAGTGATCCGTTGCATGTAATCACCGGTGTTTAAAATGATGGCCCCGGCTGGGGCTTTCAACCGAATCCACTTCATATTTTCTCTATTCAGTACCTGAAGCCCATCCACCGACTGGGCGGGAAGGATGGTGAATAAATCCACGTCCTCATGGCCCAGCATTCTTCCTGCTCCTGACACATCATCTGCTTCGCTTATCGCCGGATAATAGTTGAGCCTGAATCCAAAATTGGTATTGGTTAATTTTTGATCGTATAAATGAGGATCACATCCCAAATAAGTAAGGATGCTTTGCATGATGGGCAGGATTAATTTTTCATGCTCCAATACTATTTTTCTGAAGAAAGGTTCATAATCGGAACACGGCCAAAAATCAGACTCATTGAAATTAGGATCGTTATCCAGGTTAAAGGCTCTTCTGCAAAAAACCCAACCCTCCACCAAATCTGGGTGAATAATAGTTGTTTCCTTCATTGGAAAATATCCCTGGTTCACTGAGCCCACTCTTTTGGCATGGTACTTCATGCGCTCCTCTCGTGTAGTCGTCTCAAAGAATTCTGCGATCTTTTTTTCCGCTTCAGCGTATAAAGAGGTATCAATGCCATGGCCTGTTAAAATGGTGAAACCGATTCCTTTCATGGCTTCTCCCAGTCGCTGCGAGAATTCCTTCCTCCCTTCATCACCTCCGTTAAAGAACATACTCATATCAGAGGTTATAATTTGATACTCTTCATCAAATTGTTCCTGGCCTTCCAGTTCAGACAAGTGATACGTTTGATTTTTGTTTACCTGTTCGTATTTTTTGAACTCCTGATTAACCGCCTTTACTCCTTTTTCCTGATTAGATTCCATGGTTTACACTTCAGATAAGAGATTAAAGATAGCAAATAAGCGTAGGATTGATTTTGATCATACTCAGGTAGGTTCTCGATCCTATTCGTCCCACCCATCAAATTTGGGTTTAGCAATCTTTCATCGGAATGTATCTTTCCGCCAAATCAAATTCATATGCAAAAATCATTTGGATCTGCCCTGTCAATTGCTGCATTCCTTATCTCCCCAATGGTGTGTT
>DATCZR010000367.1:0-2789 GCA_036525835.1 Cyclobacteriaceae bacterium | reverse complement strand
GGCGAACAACACTGCTATGTATTAAAGGTTAATAAACAAAATCAGGATGGAACCAACCAATTTGTATTTGGTAAGGAGTTCCATATTTCGCCTTTTATGGATATGAAAATTAAATATGTTTGGACCTTCAGCGAACTAGGTGATAAATGTCGAATACACATGGAAAACTGGGATGGCAATCAAAAATTGTTAGACGTTTCACTGGCCATGATCCGTTCAAAAATATCTCATACCTCATTGGCGCGAGCTTTGATCAGGTATCCATTCATGACAATGAAAGTAGTTTGGGGCATTTATTATCAGGCACTCCGCCTTTGGATGAAACATTGTCCTTTCTATTCGCACCCGAAATTTCGTAAAGATTCTAAAATATTGGCAAAACAATTTGGAGAACAATAATGCTACATAAAGAATCGATAATCCCTAAAAGTTCTTCCTTTATTAAAAAGGAAACCAATTCTTCCTGGGACTCACTGGCACGAAAAGCTGTGTTGAGAAAATTCCAGGAATTAACCACAGGACGGTTGACAGTGGTTGAAGAAAACGAGGTCACACATTTTGGATCTTTCACCCCTGAATTCGAAATTTCCTCGGTTATTAAAGTTTTGAATACAAAGATGTATTCAGAAATTATGACCAAGGGACTAAACGGTGCTGCCGAGGCTTATATAAGAGGTTGGTGGACTTGTAGTGATTTAACCACGCTGATTCGTATCTTTATTCGTAACCGACACCTAGCCGACAAGCTGGAAGGTGGAATGTCAAAGATAGCGTCTGGGGTATATCGACTTTTGCATGATATGCGACGTAATACCAGGCAAAACAGTCTTAAAAATATCACGGCTCACTATGATTTGGGCAATGACTTTTTTTCAATCTTTCTGGACGATACGAGAATGTATTCGTGTGCCATTTTTGAAAAAGAATCCAGTTCACTGGAAGAAGCTTCGATCTGCAAACTGAAACGTATCTGTCAAAAACTGGACCTATCACACGAAGACCATGTTTTAGAAATCGGTACGGGATGGGGTGGATTTGCTCTCTACGCAGCCAAACATTATGGCTGTCGCATCACCACGACAACTATTTCACAAAAGCAATATGACTATTCCAGGCAGAAAGTACAAGACGCCGGACTCAACGAAAGAATTACAGTAATCAAAAAGGATTACAGAGATTTGACTGGCCAATATGACAAATTAGTTTCTATCGAAATGATTGAAGCGGTAGGACACCATTATTTCGACTATTTTTTCCGGAAGTGCGGTGATCTGCTACAGCCCGAAGGGAGCATGTTGCTACAGGGAATCATTATCGTGGATCATCTTTATGAAGAAGCCAAACAGTTTGCGGATTTCATAAAAACCTATATATTTCCTGGAAGCTGTATACCTTCCATCAGCGCATTGTGTGGTTCTGTTGCAAGGACAACCGACATGCGCTTGTTCCATTTAGAGGATATTACCCCTCATTATGCAACAACACTGAACCATTGGCGCCAACGGTTTCTGCAAAACCTCCAGCAAGTCCGCAAACAGGGGTTTCCTGAAGAATTTATTCGTTTGTGGGATTTCTATTTTTGCTACTGCGAGGGTGGTTTTCTCGAACGCCAAATAGGGGATGTGCAAATGATTTTCACCAAACCCTTGTGTCGGATGGATCCTATTTTACCGGCATTAAATTCTAGTATCCCAATAGAAGGAACACATTAATGAGCCAGACGACTCCTCTTTTACAGTTGTGTTTGGTTATGGTGCTGGTTTTGAAGGAGATTAATTGATGAAAAGTTTGATCAATTTAATTGAGCGGGGATTGGTGCCTGACCAATTGACTCGTTGGGGAATTCGCCTTCTAACCACCCAAAGATTGCGTGATGAATCAGAAAAGTTTACTCATAATGAATCACTTTCCAAAGAGCAGTTCACTTCCAAAATGAAAAGCGGTCCTATTGCCCTCCATACCGATGACGCCAATGCGCAGCACTATGAATTACCCCCGCAATTTTTCAAAATAGTTCTTGGCGAACATAGGAAATACAGCGGATGTTTCTGGGGAGATAAAACCGAAACTCTTACTGAAGCTGAGATCGCCGCTTTAAAGATTTCATGTGAACGCGCACAAATAGAAGATGGTATGGAAATTCTGGAGCTGGGTTGCGGATGGGGTTCCCTCTCCCTTTGGATGGCTGAAAAATATCCAAATTGTGAAGTGACCGCTATCTCCAACTCCCGACTTCAAAAGGAATTCATTGTAGAAATTTGTAAGCACAAAGGAATTTACAATCTAAAGGTAATCACCTGCGATATGAATACGTTTATTCCCAAAGGTAAATTTGACCGAGTAGTTTCTATTGAGATGTTCGAACATATGCGCAATTACCACATTTTGATGCAAAGAATTGCCTCCTGGTTGAAATCGGACGGAAAACTATTTTTCCATATATTTTGCCACCAACGGTTTCCCTATTTTTTCGAAACAGAAGGTGATGATAATTGGATGGGCCGCTACTTCTTCACCGGAGGAGTCATGCCTTCTGTCGATTTACCAAGTTATTTTCAGGAGGATTTAAACCTCGAGTCCAAGTGGTGGTGGGGAGGACAGCATTACCAAAAAACCGCTGAGGCCTGGCTTCACAATATGGATAAGCATAAGGACAAAATTCTCAATCTATTTTGCCAAGTCTACGGCAAACATAATTCAAAAAAATGGTTTTATCGGTGGAGAATATTTTTTATGGCTTGCGCGGAGTTGTTTGGATATCGCAATGGCAGTGAGTGGGGTGTATCTCA
>DATCZR010000366.1:0-6588 GCA_036525835.1 Cyclobacteriaceae bacterium | reverse complement strand
GATCATCTGCGCAATAGGTAGCCGTAACTCCTTCCGCTACCAGCGGATCAGGGTTCACTACCAGCTCAAATTCAGATTCAGAAGTACAACCTGTAGTATTATGAGTTGCCACTGCATAATAGAAGGTGATCGCCTCTTGATCCGGCTCTGAAGTATCGGCTGGCAAAGTTGGAAATACTATTCCCGTAATGGGCTGAGTGCGGGCTGCATCGCTGTACCAGGTCACGGTTACATCCGGATCTGTGCTTATCCCAGGACTCGACAAACTCAAATCCCAGCCATTAGCCATGTCATCGGCACAAAAGCGATCGTTGGCAAGAGTGACTTCAGGTACAGGATTTACTGTGACTACCACTTCATCTGTGGTCGGGCAACCCGGCATTCCATTGCTTGAAACTGTTACCGAATAAGAAGTTGTTGTGGTCGGACTTACCGTTATAGAGGATCCGGTCATGCCATTGCTCCACACGTATGAATAAGGAGCGAGTCCACCTGTGGCCACGGCCGTTAATGTTACGGAATTGGCATCTGAGCACACGGTCACATCCGGACCTAGGCTAACAGTGGGAGGAAAACACCAATCCAAGGGAGCGTGAAAGATAGATACCCCACTTTGAATGTTAACATGGGTGCCACTAAACAAAGCCCCAGTCAGGCTTGTGCTTCCAGTACCAGAACCAATATTCAAAGTTCCATAAGGCGCCCACACGGTACCTTCCCATCTTGAATCCCCCAAGCCATTTCCATTGGAAATATCAAAAGCATAGCCATTTGTTGATGATCCCGCTCCATGAACTTCTGTATAAATCCGATCGGCCGATCCCCCACCAATAATGGTAGCGTTAATTTTCTCCAGCATGGCGTTGCCATGCACATAGATCATGAACTTTCCGGTGGTATTGCCCTGGAAGTCAAATTGTATGGTATTGGCATTCTTATTTTCAATCAAATTGAAAACATAAACTCCAGGACCATTAAGTGTCAGTGTCTGGTTTCCTCTCAGCTCAAGGTTGCCATAGGAACCCGGTGTTATTGTCGAGGTTACCGAAATTGCCGATCCTCCTGCCGCAGGGAAAGTGGTAATTGGTGGCATTGCTGGAAATGATGGAAGCGATGGGATGCCTATACTGTTTCCTCCTAATGGTGTAGGGCCACTATAAGTTGTTCCGGCCGGATGTGTTACACTTCCTGATACCAGACCACCGTCAATAATGATGTTACCATTAACATTTATGTTTCCGCCTATGTTGGCATTCGAACCAATTGACAAAACAGCGCCAGTAGATGAAAAACTGTTTGCTGCGCTTATGTTTCCTGTGACGGTGTTACTATTGGTCAGTGAAATCGTACCACGGCTATCCACATTACCATTTATTGATGTAGTACCCGTAGACTGAACGAAATAATAACTTCCAACGCTACCTCCATTAATAGTGGACGATGACCCCAACACGGTTCCGGCACCATTCTGTCCTGATAACAGCACAAAATCTCCTAATTGAAGTTGCTGTTGTTGCGCAAATGAATTATGAGAGGCTAGCAATAAGGCAAATGCCACAAAAGTGAACCAACTCTTTTTCATACGTCGTAAACTAGATACGATATACTTGCAACCTTCAGTGAAACGATAGGTATTCTGTTTCATTAACGGAGCGTATAATTATTGTAAATATAGCCTAAAAACATGAATCTTACATGTAAGATTCATGTAATATGGACATATATAAGGTTATCGTGCCGATAGTAACTACCCCAAATGGCCCTACCACCAAAATATTTGTTGTGAAATGAATAAAGGCTCAAATTAGCCAGAATTCAAACATTTGCTGGAGACATGAAGTGATTATTTAATCCAAAATTTTAAAAACATCAATCATTTGCCCCCCTTCTGAACTGATCCTGCTCATGAGTTCCATTTTTACTTTATACATGGCAAGCTCATACGCCAGTGGACTCAATGCAATGCAAAGACCTGGCATGCAATACCGATGTGATTCAAGGGCTTTCTCGAAATGAAATCCTGACATTTTTTTGTATTGAACCGGATCCTTTCCATGAAAATCGTCCAGTAAAATAGGGCCTCCTCCAATACTTAACCTTAGCTTATTGAGTTTCACCCCTTTTATTCGCTTCAGAAAATGAATAAAGTCCTCAAGGGGTCTCATCGCTGTAAATCCGAATACCATTTTGGAGTCCGTGATGGTGCTGGCCAATGGGGGCACGACAACCTCCTCCATTTTTCCGCTTACTGCATCAAAGAACCCATTGATCTCCTTTTCGATCTCAGTCTCCAGGTCCGCTACAAGTGTATACAGTGCTGGCCTCACAACGGAAGGTGCCACCCGGGGTGGTGGCGGCGTCGTTGTGGGGACGATGGCGCTATCTGTTATAAACGAGTTGGGACTGATGTTAAAAATCTTGTCAGTATTAGGCCAAAGCGAAATACTATCCCGTGTGCCACCCTCCTTTTTACTCAAGTCAAAGTCAGACAATACGGTAATTAAATGGGGCTCACTACGCATGATGGAGCTACGAAGAATCGTTGACCCCAAAACCACTCTACTTTGCATGGCAAATAAATCGGAGTTGTTATCAAATGGCTCATGCGTAACATGCGTAACCTGATGCTTACTGACCAAGGCCTCAAACCGATTTACCCAACTTTCACCGGCAAAGGCTACACTCACTTGTACAAAATCCTTTTTATCAAAAGGTAATGAAATATTAACCTCCCCCCCTTCCTCTTCCATCGCTTCAGCAAATAGAATATCACCACCACAGGCCAGCGAACAATACCCTATGGCCACCTTTTGTGATTTGATCGTTGATTTAATGGAAGCTTTCACCATAGCCTCAATGGCAGGAGGAAATCTAGGCGCAGGTCTGCTCGGGTGGTCGATCATATGTCCTGCAAAACCAGCCACCGTGGGTGGATTGAAAATTTTTAAAATATCGGAGGGCACATGCATGTAATGCTTAATCAGCCAAAGCTGATTATATACCGTGATTACTTTCCCCCAATCAGTTCCGGCTTGCTGTCTGGCTTTCAGATAAAAGTCAATTGACTTTGGATACTCCTTTGAAAGCAAGTAGGCTTCACCCAAGGTGGCCACTTGCCAAAACTCACCAGGAACACCAATTTTCGCAATGACTTCTTTTGCAATCTCTCTTCCTTTTCGCGCCTGACCGGCAATAGCTGACATGGTGGCGGCATTGATGCCTGTGTAGTAATTACTGGTAATAGAAAAGTTTTTGAGATAGGTGTCTCTGGATTGAACAGCAAAACCCGACTCCTCTGTTTTCTTAAATAACTCTTTATATATACCGCCAAGGATACCGGCTGTCTCAGGATCCTCAGGATGTTCGCTGTAAGTTTTTTCCAAAAAATCTTTTGCCATGGCTGGCATGCCGGATTTGGATACGGCCATTGCGTACAGTCGCTGAAGATCGAGGCTATTATTGGTTTTCAATGCCTCCTGCGCGATTGCCCGAGCATCAAGGTAACGACCTTGCTCAACCAGCTGTTTTACTTTTGATACCTGATCTTCCAAATCCAATTATTATGTAGGTCACCAAATATTGGATTTAATAGACTTAAAAACAAACATTGGGGATAAGCTCAGGTAGTGTTAATTTATAAATCAAAGATGTATTTAAGATTTGTAAGTCTTCTTATATTGAGTATGGAATTTCCTTGGATAACTTCAATTCTATGACAAGTACCTTTGCTCTGTTGGGAAGAGAAGTTAATTTTTTGATGCAGGTCTTTTGCATAGTGTCAGTGGTTGTTTCCAGTGCCCAACCTATCCATTTTAAGCACACTGAAACCAATATCAATTCTTCCTTAAGAGGGTTATCTGTCGTTGATAACAAAGTAGCATGGGTAAGCGGCAGCGATGGTTGGGTGGGCCGTACAAACAATGGAGGAAAATCATGGAAGTTTTCTCAGGTCCAGGAATTCGAAGACAAGGGATTTAGATCACTTTATGCATTTGACGACAAACGGGCATTGATTGCAAATGCAGGAGCTCCTGCGCATATTTTGATTTCAATTAACGGAGGCAACAATTGGAAAAAGGTTTATACCAACATGGATTCAGCCGCCTTTTTTGATGGCATGGATTTTTGGAATAGCAACGAAGGGTTGATTTATGGAGATGCCATCAATGGTAAAATGCTTTTACTGCGAACAAAGGATGGCGGTAATACCTGGACAGAGCTCATCAGCGCACCTGAATTGGAGGAAGGGGAAGCTTCATTCGCAGCCAGCGGCACGGGCATTCGGTGTTTTGAAGACAGCAAAGTCATCATCGCAACAGGTGGCAAAAAATCAAGACTGTGGATGTCGGAAGACAAAGGTGAAACATGGAGATCGATAAACCCACCCGTAGTTCAAGGCAAAGCCACAACAGGTATTTATTCATTGGCCGTCTCAGCCCAAACTTTAAATCTGGTGGGCGGAGATTATAAAAATCCTCCGCACGACATTGATCATAATCTAGTTTCTAATGATTACGCAGAAAACTGGAAAACCCCAACTACTACAACGCGAGGCTATCGTGAATGCGTAGAGTTCATATCAAACAATACCTGGATAGCCACCGGCCCAACGGGCACAGATATCACTGAAGATGGAGGCATGAACTGGAAGCCGTTGTCAGACGAGGAAGGATATCATGTAGTACGCAAAGCCAGGAACGGAACATTGTTAATCATTGCAGGAGCCAAAGGTCAAATTAGCCTGCTTAAATGGCGTAAGTAGTCAACTTACACCACAGCCTTAGTGATCGATTGATGTTGAATCGGAAAATTACATGAGTTGGCAATGAAACATAATTGATTGGCTTCTTCATGCAGTTCATTTGCTTTTTCTATTTTGGCTTCATCAGTAATGATAACCTTAGGAAAGAGCGTAACCTCCGTAAATTTACCTCCTCCTCTTTTATCCTCTTCCATTACTCCTGTGGCATTGTCTTCATAGCTGATCACCACAATATTATTGACAGCGCATAAATGCAGATACCAAAGCATGTGACAGGAGGATAATGCAGAGACAAATAATTCTTCCGGATTATATCTAGACTTATCTCCCAAAAAAGCCGGATCGGAAGAACCTGGAATCGATTCCAGTTTGCCCACTGCGTTGATCACATGGTTTCTATCATAGGCCCTATAATCTCTAGTGCCCGCTCCCCTGTTGCCTGTCCACTCAATCTTTACTTTATAATTGTGTGTGGCCATTTATAACATTCTCTTTACGCTCATTTATTTAATATTATAAAAACTGAATTCCGATGTTCAAGAATTGAGGATGTTAATATTATGTATTTTGCTAGCCTGTGTAAGATTGTGAATCTATTTTATCATTCATTGATGAGGCTTTTCATTATATTCAATATGAAATAATAAGGCTAAATCTAAAACAAAAGCCATGAATTTAGAGGAAATTAGATCGGCTGAAGAAAGTCCCACTTTCAAACTAAAGCCCTTATCAAAGGATGGTGTGGGGGCTGCCCTTGCCAGGGCGGAGCATTATCGGTGGCTCAATCAACCTTATTTGGCCGAGAGCATTTGCCTTGATATTCTGGCGGTTGACCCCGACAATCAGAAAACAAGGATTGTTCTATTGCTATCGCTCACCGACCAATTTGACGCAAAGCAGATCAAAGTAAAAACAGCCATTGAAATTGCCAATGGCCTGAAAGATGAATACGCCAAACTTTACTACTTGGGAATTATTCACGAGCGGCAAGGAAATACGGCAATTGCTTCCTCCAACCCAGGATCAGACTTTGATGCGTATGAATGGTATCTGGAAGCCATGGATTATTACGAAAAAGCGGATGATATTAATCCTGCCGGCGTAGAAGATGTAGTACTCAGGTGGAATACCTGCGCCAGAATAATTATGGAGAACAGCTTAAAGGGCAGGCCCAGGGATACCTTTCCGATACTCGAGTAAAGCGAGATTACCATCTCTTTTTCTTAATCACATTATTTTTAGCTGGTTTAGCTTTTGTGGCTTGCTTTTGCCGTCAGCTTTTTAACCTTACTGGCAACTTTATTCTTTACTTCTGTTGCCTTTTGCTTACTCTTATCCGCAATAAGTTTTCTTGTTTTTTTTCCACTATCCGGTGCCAACAGCACTCCGGCAAGAGCGCCGACTGCCGCACCGGCAATCGCCCCACCCACTACCTTTAATGCTGTACTGCCAGACCTATTTTTGCCTTTTACCTTCACTTTCTTTTCTTCTTTTGTCGGCACTTCACTCTTCTTATCTTTCTTGGTTGCCATAAAATTTATCGGTTTGTGTTATTCTTGCGTTGCCAGAATATACACCATTTAAATGGCTAATCAAAACGAAACCATACTCAAGTTTTGGCACAGTCAATAAATAATTAAGGTAATTCTTTTCCTATTGAGGCATTAAAAATAGCATACCATTGTTCCAAATTTATCTTTAGTTCCAATGCCTCCACTGCACTTTTAATTCTGTCCATTTTGCTGGTACCCACGATAGGAATAATAGCTGAAGGATGATTAGCCAACCAGGCATATATTACTTGATCCATCGAACAATGTAAAGAC
>DATCZR010000365.1:0-3522 GCA_036525835.1 Cyclobacteriaceae bacterium | reverse complement strand
GGGTTTCTCTTTATCAAACAAAGCCTGGCCAGCTGCATAAGTAAATTTGGGCAACTCCGGGTCATTGTAATTGGGAGAATTGCTTCCATTATAAATTAATAGAATGCCCGCATCTTGTAGTAATGCATAGGGACCTGGTTCAACCAAACGGCTGTCAAAGTATCCGGGTCTCGGATACAAAACGGGTATCATTTTTTTTGTTTCCACTCCTTCTTCCACTTCCCAATGAACAAGATCATCAGAGGTAGCCAGGTACAAATTGGTATCTCCAAAATACATCCAGTACTTACCATCAACTTTGGTTGCAATGACTTTGTCACCTACCAATTGGCAAACGATGGCCCCTGATTTTGACCACATGTCTGTATACTTTCCGGTAATTACGAGCCCATGTTTGGTCCATGTCTGTAGATCTTTACTACTAGCCAGACACAGCCTGGCCACCTTACCATCATATGAGGTATACGTCATGATGTAAGTTCCATCATCGCTCTCAACAACCCTTGGATCTTCTACCCCACCCGGCCATTCATAAGCTTCCATACTATCTTTGTCGGGATAGAAGATAGGACTTGGTTGTTTTGTAAAATGAAGGCCATCATCGCTAATGGCCAAGCCTAACCTGGAAGTCATTTGCTCATCTTGTGCGCGATAAATCATATAAACTTTTCCATTCCTGACCACCGCACTTGGATTTAGCACATTCCTTTCTTCCCAGCCTGTCGTTTGGTTGTTAATCGGATTGGTAAACAATTGATTTGGAGAAGGTTCCAGGATAGGGTTAATTGAATCAACCTTTATAAAATCACGCATGGCCCATGACTGGGAAGATTCAATTTCATTAGCCTGATTTTGAGTTGGTGATGAGCAGCCTACACTGAGTGCTGTCAAAAAACTAAATACAAATATGTTTTTCATTTTGTCATCCCTTTTTTGGTTGCTCCATCTTTAATAGATCAGCAATATCCTCCATATGTCATTATCAAAAGCTACCACGCGTACACTTCCAAAGTACGCGTTTAAAAAACGCAGAAAGCTATTATTACTTAATTTCAAGAAGCCAATTTTTTATTTGCTCACAAGCATCAACGACATTGGGGCATATTTCCTTAATATGATTTAAGTCTAAATGATCATCGGAAAGAGCGAGCGCCTTCTTTCCATCAAAATCAACATAAGAAAGTCGGGCAGATAGCTCTTCCGGGTGCTGACCAAAATCTGATCCGGGCAGCAAGGCCACACCGGTTTCTTCTAGTAATTTCTTACACAATTCGAAAGAAGTATTAACTCCTTTGGTTTTAAGTTGGGTTTTAAAATTTTTGAAATCGGGAAACAGGTAAAATCCACCTTGAGGACTGGGCATAGAAAGTCCAATTGAGAGCAATTCATTGTAAACGAATTGCGAAACGATTTTTAGGATGGCTCGGGATTTTTGCACATAATATTCTATGCTGGGCCCAAACTCATAGGCTTTGACCGCAGCATATTGTATCGGCGTACTTGTGGCGGTGAATGTTTCGCTGGCTACCACCGCCATGGCATCTAGCAGCCAGCGCAATTCCTTTGGAAAAGTGAATGTTCCCAGCCTCCAACCACCTGCGCCACACCACTTGCTTATTCCTGAGCTTACTATAGTTCCTTCTGGATAGTACCTCGCAATAGACAAGTGTTTTCCATTGTGCATCAGTTCCCCGTAGATTTCATCAGAAATAATCAGGATCTGGTTCTTTCGGGCTATATCCGCAATTGATCTTAATTCTGATTCAGAAAATGAAGCTCCAGTTGGATTGCTTGGGTAATTCAGAATCAGTATTAACTTTTTGTCCGAATACGCTTTGCAAGTCCTCTCAAGCATTTCCGCATCAAGCATTCTTTTGACATGCTCAGCAGTATCAATCCAAATTGATTTTTTATTTGTCAAATGAGCCTGAGGAGCATAGGAAACCCAAGATGGTGCTGGAAGTATAAGATCACCTTCACAGCATAGCTGAGCGATGTACAGTAATTCTTTGGAACCAGGGCCAACGATTACATCCTCCCATGTGCAATCCATTCCAAATCTATTCTGCTGGTAAGCGGAGATGGCTGCACGCAAACCAGGAAGTCCTTTTACAGGTAAGTAATCCTTTTCATGTGCATGCAACACTAACTCTTTTACTACTTCATTTGGTACAGGAAATGGAGATTGACCAAATCCAAGTTTGTAAACTTTTTTACCCTGTATAATTAACTCATTTGAGTGATCATTGATAGCCAACGTGGCAGAAGGTTTGAGTTGTTTTATGTTTTCTTTTAGTTGCATGACAGTCAATTTCAATCAATTTCTAATGTATTCCCTGTCCCAAACCTCCGATCGTTTCCTTAACCCATAAGACTAAAATAGGAAAACATTCGGCTATTAAAGTCGAAATTATTCAGCGAGGTCTAACCAGACCTAATTAAGCATGATGCTTAATATGGGGAGTTTGGATTTATACAATAGCGACTCGGTGATACCAAAGTCATAACCAGCCCTTCTGGCGCGATTGTGCGTTACCTTTGCTATAACTTGTATTTTGTGTTTCTCAGCAAACTCCAGCATGCCTTTCTCCACATTTACCGCGTTGTAAATCTCTCCCTTCATTTTAACAGCTGGATAGGCATCCATCAACTTTTTCATCTCATTCTCTACAATGGCAGTGCCCTTAAAATTAGAAGGGGTATTCACAAACAATAGCGTCATAGAGGCACCAGTGGCCTTCAAAAAAGAAATAATGGTGCCAAAAGGTTTCGTTAGTGGTTCTTCGAAATTGGCAGCAAACACCATCTTCTTAAGTGAGGTAGGCTTAAAATCTTTCTTTACGGAAAGCACTGGGCAAAAGCTTGTTCGTAGCACTTTTTGTGCATGTGACCCAATAAAATATCGGTGCGACTCTCCCATCCCATGGGCACCCATGATGATCAAATCACATTTGTATAATTTGGCCACCGCAATGATTTGTTCCTGCACAATACCCGGCCGAACCAAACCAGTCACCTTAGTGCCTCTTAACAAATTTTCCTTCATAAGTCGCTCCATCTTTAACTCCCCATCCACCATTCGCCCTTCATATTCCGGATGTCTTTGCTGCTCAGCAACTTCAATTCGGTTCCAGTCGGACGGGGCTGAAAATATATGAAGCAAAAAAATCTCTGCACCTGTCTTTTTCGCCAGGCTAGCCCCTGCGGCAATGGCAGTTTTGGCATAATCAGAAAAATCAACGGGAATCAGAATCGTTTTCATAGCTGACGGGTTTACATCCAGTAGCAAGCACTCCTTTTTTGCTTATACTTCAAATGATTTAAGTCAAGTCACTGCCTAATTGTAATCATGTTGCCCGGTAATAAATTGAATGCTACGCTTTGTCATATTGTTTACATCCTATTCTATAATTTTTCTCATCTTATGTCCAAAATTAGAACAGTTAAAGTATCCGCTATGAAATACCTAATTTCAATAACCGCTTTTATACTCTTTGGCACATTAGTGCTGTGTGCACAGGA
>DATCZR010000364.1:0-14442 GCA_036525835.1 Cyclobacteriaceae bacterium | reverse complement strand
CGGGGTAGTAATCACTAAAATCCTAAATCGCTGCTCTTTACTTTCAATGTCTTTCAGTGCTTTATCAAGGTGTCCAATAGTCAGCAGTGGACCATTAGCAATTTCTTCAATTTCATGGTGCGTGACCAGATCATAGCGTTCAAGGCCTGATTTGTTTTGCATGTCCTGCTTATATACAGGATAACACGGAGCTGGGATCACAACAACATCCCCGGGTTCACCCAATATCCATGATGTCAAATCGATTATTGACGTTGCCCCAGCGGACATACCAAGATGATCTGGATTAATATCACACTTGGAAATGAACCTGGAATAGAATTTTGCGACTACTTCTCGAAAAGAAGGAGAGCCTGTACTGTTGGTGTAGCTGGCCACCCAATCTGGAATTTGAGGTTGGTCGCTTAGCTCCTCCATTTTGGTTCTGAGCATGGGCCATGTCAACTTATTTTCGGCCACATTCAGTGGAAAAGTACCGTTAGGGTTTTCGTTCTCGTGGTACAGGTTTTTGACAGCCTCAAAATAGGCTTCGAAATCCACCCTTAGGGGTGACTTTGATGCGGTAAGGCCTCGATTTGAAAGAGAGTTGCTCAATGGAAAGGGATTAGGTAATGATGAATGCTAAAATATTGATAATGATTAGAATAGCTACTTCTCGTCTGGTTGATTTGACATCTACTCAAAATCTATTTAATATTGACTGACTGTTCAGTCAAAAATATTATGAGCCCCAGAACAACAGCCAAAAATGAGGAAATACGGCAGGAAAGCATGAAAAAGATCATGAATGCAGCCTTTTCCTTAATAGCTAGCCAGGGTTATGGTTCGACAAGTATCTCACAAATTGCGGCAGAAGCTGGGGTGTCTAAGGGTTTGTTGTACAATTATTTTGAAAGCAAGGAAGATCTCCTCGAGAAATTAGTTTCCACTGCCATGAGCGAAGGCGATGAGGTGATTGAAAAACTAATTACATACGATCCGGCTGTCACTTTGAAAAACATGTTTGAATGGTTTTTTAGAGAATTACGGGAAAGACCAGAATACTGGCGATTGATGACGGAGCTTACATTCCGTATTGATAAATTCAATTTCGTTCATGAGATGGCGACTGAGAAAATGAAAGGCTATACTTTATTTATTGCTGACCTGCTTCGCCAACTCAATTTTCCCAATCCAGAAGATGAAGCAAAGTTGATTGGAGCCCTGTTTGATGGTATAGGCATTCAGTATTTGGTTATCAAGGAAGATTATCCATTGGCCGATATGGAAAGATTTTTGATACTGAAGTATTGTACTAAAAATTGAACACATGAGATCGATACTGTTAGTGAGTATGTTTTTTTTATGCCTGGATAGTAAGGCACAGACAGCTAAAGAAATCATGCAGCGTGTGGACGAAAAGATGAGAGGCACCTCAAATATATCTGAAATGAAAATGACGATTGTTCGTCCTGAATGGAAACGCGAGGTAACTATGAAGGGATGGTCGTATGGGGCTGAGTATAGTTTAATATTAATTACCGGCCCTGCCCGAGACAAAGGCCAGGCATTTTTGAAAAGAGATAATGAGATGTGGAATTGGCAGCCATCCATTGACCGGGTAATAAAACTTCCACCTTCCATGATGTTACAGTCCTGGATGGGCTCCGACTTTACCAATGATGATCTGGTAAAGGAATCTTCTGTTGTCAATGACTATACTCATGGTCTGGAAAAGGATTCGGTGATTGATGGATCAAGTGTCTATAAAGTTATTCTTACACCAAAACCGGACGCACCAGTTGTCTGGGGTAAAATTGTATGCTACGTAGAGAAGAAAGAATACAATCAATTGTTGGTGAAGTATTATGATGAGGATGATTATTTGGTAAACACCATGATACTTTCTGATATCAAAAAAATGGGTGGAAGAATATTACCCACCAGATTGGAAATGATTCCAGCTGATAACCCAAAACAGAAAACGGTTATCGAGTATTTAAATCAGGAATTCAATATTGGATTGGAAGAAGACTTTTTTTCTATGCAGAATATGAAACGCGTTAGATAATCCTCATATGCAAACCACTTTAGCCTGGAGAAATATCTGGAGAAATAAGAGAAGATCATTGATTACGATCCTGTCAATCACCTTTGCCGTGCTTTTGGCTTGTATCATGCGTTCCATGCAACTGGGATCTTATGATCGGATGATTGAGAATTCGGTTCGTTTTTATACCGGCTATATTCAAATTCATAAGGACGGCTACTGGAAGGACAAAGTAATTGACAACAGTTTTGAATATGACTCGTCCAAACTTGCGCAGGTAACTTCGTTAAAAGGAGTGCAGACTTATGTCCCCAGACTAGAATCCTTTGCCCTTTCATCTTATAAGAACCAAACGAAGGGCGCATTAGTCATGGGAATCGATCCTGAGCGTGAAAATGCGTTGACTCGAGTTAAAAATAAATTGGTTGAAGGTGAATATTTAAAATCAGACGATGAGGGTATTCTGTTATCTCAAGGTCTGGCTAAATATCTCAAAGCGCAAGTGGGAGACACTGTTGTGTTGCTTGGACAAGGATACCATGGCGCCAATGCTGCAGGACTGTTCAGGGTAAATGGTATTATCAAGTTTGTAATGCCGCAGCAAAACAGTCAGTTGATTTACATGAATTTGAATAGTGCACAATGGTTTTATGCTGCTGATAATTTGATTACCAGCGCAGCACTGGTGATTGACGATCCGGATGACGCCAAAAAATTAACCCGTCAAATTGAAAAAATATATAGCGGCGAGTCCTACGAAATTATGAACTGGAAAGAACTGGTTCCAGATCTGGTACAAAGTATTGAACTGGATAATATCAGCGGGAAAGTTATGCTGTGGATACTTTATCTTGTTATTGGTTTTGGCATGTTTGGAACCTACTTGATGATGACTGCTGAACGTCAATACGAATTTGGGGTGATGATTGCTGTGGGCATGAAGAGACTTCAACTCCAGACGATTGTACTCATGGAGATTACCTTTATGACTGCTATAGGTGTCTTAGTTGGTATAATACTAAGTCTTCCAGCGTTAACCTATTTTCATTTTAATCCGATCTACTTTGGAGATGAGGCAGCTAAGGCGATAGAGAAGTTTGGCGTGGAAGCGGTCTATGCTTTTTCATTGGATCTGGTAATTTTCACAAACCAAGCCTATGCCATTTTTATAATGGCTATTGTATTGGCAGGATATCCCATTTGGTCCATATATAAAATGAACCCGGCTGAATCCATGAGACCGTAATTATAGGATATGATAGCAATTATTGCATGGAGAAATGTTTGGCGAAATAAAGGCAGAAGCCTGGTGGTAATTGGTGCAATGATTACAGGGATTTGGGCTATGGCTTTCGGTGGCGGATTTATGCAAAGCTTTCTGACCAGTTACATCGAATCATCCATCAAACATGAAACATCAAACGGTCAGGTGCATCATCCCAAGTTCACTGAAGACTATGATATACAATATTCAATACCGGATCATCTGTCGATTGTTAGCTACTTAAGGCAACAACCTGCTGTAGAATCTGTTACCTCACGCTCCCTGGTAAATGGAATGATTGGATCCAGTAGGCAAGCCACAGGTGTCAAGATTATTGGCATTGATCCATTGGAAGAGCAAAAGTTGACCGAATTGAATACTTTGATTAGTGAGGGAACCTACTTTGAGGGAATCTCCAGCAATCCGGTATTAATCGGTGATAAATTGGCTGAAAAACTAAAGGTGGGGGTCAAGGCCAAAGTGGTACTCACCTTTCAGGATGTAGAAGGTAACATTACTGCTGGAAGGTTCAGGGTTGCAGGCATTCTGAAAGCCACTTCGCTGGCAGTAAGTGAAGGTTCAGCGTTCGTCTTGAAATCGGATATCAATCGATTATTGGATATTGGAGACAACGTTCATGAAATTGCTTACACTACTATTGCTGGTACTGATGATTATACCTTAGCCAATACCGTGCAGGCTAAATTCCCAAACGAGAAAGTAGAAAGTTGGAAGGAGCTATCTCCCGTCCTCGTATTTATGGAACAATGGATGGCCAGTATTCTTAAAATATTGATTGTGATTATCATGTCAGCGCTTGCCTTTGGCATTGTGAATACCATGTTAATGGCCGTACTGGAGCGTATTCGTGAATTAGGTATGCTGATGGCTTTGGGAATGAGGCGTACCAAGGTGTTCCTCATGATCATGGTTGAAACCATTTACCTGTCTACAGTTGGCGGGCCGGTGGGTCTGTTCATTGGATACGCAACTGTCGCTTACTTTGGAAAAGCTGGAATTGACCTCACTGATTATTCGGAAGGACTGGAAGCAATTGGCTATGAAAGTATTCTATATCCAATCTTACAACCTATGGATTATGTTCAAATTGTGATTGGTGTAGTACTTACGGCTTTTCTCGCCTCCATATATCCGGCCTGGAAGGCTATTAAACTGAAACCACTTGATGCAATGCATACGATTTAAAATTAAGCATGATGTCAACTATTATTAAAGCAACCCATATTTCTAAAGTATATCAAAAGACGGCAGTACCGGTTCAGGCCATCAACAATTTGACCCTAACCATTGAGGAAAGTGAGTTTACCGCAATAGTAGGGCCATCAGGTTGCGGTAAAACAACACTATTAAATATTTTGGGAGGGTTGGATCATCCCACCGAAGGAAAAGTGGAGGTTGCAGGCACCGATATTTCTACTATGAAGGACAGTGAGCTGATTGATTTTAGGTTACGAAATATTGGTTTTGTATTTCAAGCATATAATCTCATACCGGTACTTACCGCTAGGGAGAATGTGGAATTCATCATGCTGTTACAGAAGAAGACAAAAAAGGAAAGGAATGATCGGGTTATGGAGTTATTAAGTCAAATGGATATTGCCGACAAGGCAAACAGTAAACCATCGCAACTATCGGGTGGACAGCAGCAGCGCGTGGCGGTGGCAAGGGCATTGGCTTCAAAGCCGCGATTTATTTTGGCTGATGAACCCACGGCTAACCTGGACTCGATCTCTACTTCGAATCTATTAGACTTAATGGCAAAAATGAATAAAGAACAAAAAGCCACATTCATATTTTCTACACACGATCAGCGGGTTATGGATAAGGCTACGCGTATAGTAACGTTGGAGGATGGATCCATCGTTTCAGATGTGAAGAGGTAATGAGAATAAGAATACTTCCGTTGTTGCTTGGGATAATTATCTCTTTGACAACTATAGGGCAGGAGAGCGGAGAGAAGAAATTAGTTTTTAAGGGATATTTAAAAAATATGGGATCGTTCAATTATTTTAATAACGATCTATGGATAGAAGACCTTACTCATAATAGGCTTAACCTGGCTTGGTATCCAAATAAAAACTTTTCTGCTTTTGTAGAATTTAGAAATCGAATACTGGTTGGTGATTTCGTTAGCGATATATCCAACTATAATCAGATTGTTGATTCGAATAATGATTACTTTGATTTGTCTGCCAATTTAGTTGATAGCAAATCTGCTCTGCTCAATGTGATGGCTGATCGAGCTTACATCCAGTGGAATAAGAATGACTGGGAGATTAAGCTGGGAAGACAGCGAATTAACTGGGGGGTTAACCTCGCCTGGAATCCCAACGATTGGTTCAATGCTTATTCCTTTTTTGATTTTGATTATGAAGAGAGACCAGGCTCGGATGCCATACGTATCTCAAAATACACCGGAGTTGCCTCTAGTTTTGAAGTGGCTGCCAAAATTGCGGATGACGTTGATCATTTCGTAGGAGCAGCCATGTGGCGAATCAATAGGTGGGGCTACGACATGCAGTTCCTTGCCGGTATGACACAAGGTGATCTTTCGTTAGGTACAGGTTGGGCGGGCAATTTAGGTCAGGCCGGATTTAAGGGTGAACTATCCTATTTTATCCCTGTCGTAAATACCTCGGTAAACCAATCATACGATTACTTATTCATTGGTGCCTTTTCAGTTGACTATTCATTCCCGAATTCTTTGTATCTCAATGGTTCGCTAATGTATAATTCAATAGCAGAGGTTGATCCTGTTTTTGGATTTGATTTTGCCGGAGCCAGACCTGGTAATTTTACAGTAAGAAATATTTCAAATTATCGATGGTCGTCTTTTATTCAGTCTTCCTATCAACTTACGCCTATATTTTACGGAGGTTTATCTTTGATTGCCTACTCTGGAACAAACGCCTTTTTCATCAATCCTTCCATATCTTATTCACTGAAGCAAAATTTGGATTTGAATTTGGTAGGTCAATTATTTTTTGATGAGAGTCCAATTACCGGAGACTATGGTTCTGTCTTGAGATCGGGATTTGTGAGGTTGAAATGGAGTTTCTAGGCTCATTTCAATCCATTATGGGCAAATAAATTCAAATCATTGTAGTTATAAATTCGAGCATTAATGTTCGGTTATCACATTTGTTTCCATTATTGAAACAATTTGGTCAAATATCCATTTATATAAGAATACTTATTAATCAGGCTCTTAATGAACAGGAAACTAGTATTGGGAATCGTTTTTGTCATCATCATAGTTGGCACTGTTGTATTCAGTAATTTTCTCATTAGCCAAAAAGAATTGCCCCCTCAGCGGCCCAAATTAGAAGTAAAAAACTATGTAAAGGTGATGCCCGTTGTTTACGATGAATTGCCTATTAATATTGTTGCTTTTGGCAGGGTTGGATCTTCTCAGCAATTGAATCTGGTGGCCGAAGTAGGTGGAAAGTTATTGCCTGGAAACATTTCATTTAAAGAGGGAACTAATTTTAGAGCTGGAAGTATTCTGGCAAAAATTAACAATAGTGAGCAACTTTTAAATTTGCAGAGCAGGAAGAGTAATTTTTTAAACCTGGTAGCCTCGGTACTCCCAGATTTAAAAATGGATTTTCCGGATAACTATGAGGAATGGGATGGTTACTACAATCGGATTGACCTTGATAAAACTTTGCCAGTGCTTCCCAAAGGGTTATCTACCAAGGCCACAGCGTTCTTGGCCACAAAAAATATTTTAAGTGAATATTTCGCAATAAAAAGTCTTGAGGAAAACCTCACCAAGTACACACTTTATGCGCCCTACAATGGGAGTATTCAGTCAGTGACTATTGAAATTGGATCCGTTGTGAATCCGGGATCTGTTGTAGCTAGTATTATTCGAACCGATCGTTTGGAATTGAAGGTGCCCATAGAGCTTAATGATGTGGGTAATGTTTCGATGGATACAAAGGTTACTATGTTTCAGGAAGGAAACGAGCAGAAATATTGGTCCGGAACGGTGGTTAGGAAGGCAGATTTTGTGGATCCAAATACGCAGTCCATCAATGTGTATATAAGTATTAACAATCCCAGGGGTGATGTTTTTGATGGCATGTACTTAAGAGCGGTTATACCCGGAAAGATTATCAAGGAGGGTATGCGTATCCAGCGAAGTATTGTTCAAAATAAGACTGAAGTATTTATTGTTGAGGGGAACAAGTTAAAAACAAAGGAGATTCACATTGCTCAAATAACACAAGATGAAGTTATTTTTAATGGACTTGCTCCTGGTTCAATGTTGGTGGTGGATGCTCCTTCCAATGCGTCAAATAATATGGAGGTTGAAATTATAGAAGACTAAACATATGAGATCTTTAGTTACATTCTTTGTTAGATACCCCATCTGGGCCAATTCTATAATCATAGTAATCGGGGTTTTTGGTGTACTGAGTTACACCCTCGGTCTTAAAAAATCGTTTTTTCCGGAAAGAACCCCTCAGAACATTACAATTACTGTTATTTACCCTGGCGCTTCTCCAGAAGAAGTTGAAGAAGGAGTAACTATCAAAATTGAGGAGGCTATTAAGGGAATAGTTGGAATTGATGAAGTAACGTCTACCTCTTCTGAGAATAGTGCCAGCATCTCTATCAAGACACTTGATGATTATGACCTTGAAGAAGTGACAACTGAAGTAAAGAATGCGGTAGATAGAATCAACTCTTTTCCATTAAACGCTGAGCCTCCTATTGTCGTAAAGGAGCGCTCTACCAGCGTGGCTATGTATATGGGTGTAAAGGGCAATGTTTCCTTAATGGATTTGAAAACAACAGCTGAACGTGTTGAAGATGATTTTCTAAACTCAGGATTGATATCTCAAGTGAGGTTATCAGGATTTCCTGAGTTGGAAATATCTATTGATGTTCCCGAAGAAACGCTAAGAAAATATGGGATTACTTTTGATCAAGTGACAAGTGCGGTCAGGAATAATAATCGTGATATCTCAGGAGGGTCTATTAAGACTACATCGGAGGAAATTAAAATACGTGCCAATTCAAAATCATTTGATCCTACATTTATTGAAGAAATTATTATCAGGGCCAATCCTGATGGCACCAAGCTTATGCTAAAGGATGTTGCTGATGTGAAATTAAGATTTGCTGATACTCCCAATGCGGTCTACTCCAACAACGAACGGGCTGTTTCGATTATCGTTTCAAAACTTCCGGAGGAAGACATAACTCAGATCAGTGAGTATGTTGATAATTATGTAGAAGAATTCAATGCCAGGACATCAAATATCCAATTGTTTACTTATTTCGACTTTAACGAAGTGCTGCAGCAACGACTTACGCTACTCACTAAGAATTTCGGTGTGGGTCTTTCTCTCGTTTTGCTTACCCTTGGCTTGTTTCTTTCATTACGCCTTTCTTTTTGGGTAGCAGCTGGTATACCACTTTCTTTTCTGTTCATGTTTATCATAGGTGATTTCGCTGGAATTACTATTAATATGCTCTCCTTATTTGGGATGTTGTTAGTAGTTGGAATTTTAGTAGACGATGGGATAGTGATTGCAGAAAACATTTACACTCATTTCGAAAAAGGAGAGGATCCTAAAACCGCTGCGATTGAAGGCACTTTGGAAATGGTGCCTTCTGTATTCACTTCAGTAAGTACTACAATAGTGGTTTTTACGAGTTTAATTTTTCTTGATAACGGAGGTTTTACCAAGGAGATGGCCATTGTGGTAATAGCGTGCCTATCATTTTCAATGGTTGAAGCTTTTTTTGTACTGCCAGCGCACTTGGCCAGTAAATGGATTCTTTCTAAGCGTGAAAAAAGTTCAGGGCCTTATATCCGATTCCGTAAAGCCATGGAGAAAGGTATCGAATCGGTGAGATTGAAGGTGTATGCTCCTGTATTGAATTTATTTATCAAGTACAGATGGGCATCAGTTACACTTCCTCTGGCTTTTTTTATCATTGTGGTGTCCATGCTAATGGGTGGCCAAATAAAATCAAGCATATTTCCTGTGCCTCCTGCTGATGATATCAATGTGAATTTGGTATTGAAACCCGGAACCCGTGAAAATGTGACGGAAGAATATTTGAGGCGTTTCCAGGATTCTGTTTGGGTGGTTCATAATGAACTACAACAAGAATATGATTTTTCTGATTCAGTAATTACCACAATTGATTTGGTTGTTGGCTCTCAAAGTGGACGTGGAGCTTCGGGTAGCCATGTTGGTCGATTGGGAATTAATTTTGAAAAACTGGATGAGAAGAATATAGCTGCTTTTGAGATTGGTAGTCGCATTCGAAAGAAAATAGGCGAAGTTCCAGAGGCTGAGCAATTTTCAATTGGTAACGTAAACTATTTTGGCAAACCCATTTCCGTTAGTATAAAAGGAAGAAATATTGCCGATTTGGAGAAGGCTAAAATTGAATTGAAAGAGCAAATGGAGCAAATCAGCACGGTAAAGGATGTTACCGACAACGCCTCGATTGGGCAGCGAGAAATTAAGTTGGAGTTGAAGCCATTGGCATACTTTCTGGGTCTTACTCATCAGGAGATCACTAAGCAGATCAGGCAGGGCTTTTTTGGTGAAGAAGTACAGCGACTTCAAATTGGAACAGATGAGGTGAAAGTGTGGGTGAGATATCCGCAAGAGGATCGTCTTAACATTGCTCAACTCGAGTCCATGAAAATAAAGATGGTCAATGGAGCAGAGTACCCACTTAATCAATTGGCAAATTATGAGATTGAGCGAGGGGTGATCTCCATTAATCACTTTGATGGTAAACGTGAAATCAGAGTTGAGGGTGAATTGGCGGAGACAACGGCAAGTCTGCCTGACATATTGGAAAAGATTTCTACCGAAGTTATGCCTCCTATTTTGGCAAAATATCCAGGCATTGAATATACGTTTGAAGGGCAATCGAGAAGGGCAGCCAATGAGGGTGCTTCATTTCTCAAGGTTTTATTACCTATTGTCATTCTCCTTTTTCTCATTGTGACTTTAAACTTCAGATCATTGCTGCAAGCCGTAATGATTATAGTGATTCTTATTCCACTTGGGTTTGCCTGCGCTGTTTTTGGACATTGGGTTGAAGGAGCTGTGTTTTATGCTACAATTAGTGGTTATGGTATTCTCGCTTTATCAGGTGTAATAATTAACGATGCGGTAGTAATGCTAGATCGTTATAACCATTTTTTAAAAGAGGGAATGGGTGTATTTGAAGCAGCCTATCAGTCAGGTATTGCCAGATTTAGGGCCATTATCCTTACCTCATTAACTACAGTGGCAGGCCTTTACCCGCTCATTTTGGAAACTAGTTTTCAAGCGCAGTTTATTATTCCTATGGCTATTTCTCTGGCTTGGGGCGTGCTTTTAGGCACATTTTTCATACTCCTGTTTTTTCCTGTAATTATTCTTGTCTTGAACGACATAAGAGTTTACTCTATCTGGTTTATAAAAACCATTTTCAGTAGTGATGCGGTCAAACCAACTAAAGAGGATGTGGAGCCGGCAATAAAGGAACTTCAAAAAGAGCTTCAATACAATGGTTAAGGTAGAAAAAGAGATTTTGTTGGCCGTATTATACTTTCTGTCCACCGGCTTTGGATTAGCGCAAAGCAAACTAAATTTGGATGCTGCGATCAAGTTAGGGTTAGAAAAGAATTTTTCAATTCTGATTGAACAACAACGCATAGAGATTGCCAGAAACGCTAATACATTGGGTAATGCGGGCATGTGGCCAAGCGTAACCGTCGGAGTAAATGAATCAACGAGTCGTACGGAAATTAATAATCCAGCAAGTTTCTTATCGTCAGGAAATATTAATGGCACTTTATTTAATCCTACTGTAGGTGCAGCCTGGACTTTGTTCAACGGATTTAATGTAAGAATCTCGAAAGACAAACTTGATTTTCTTGAACGACAGAGTCTTGGAAATGCGCAGGTAGTGATTGAAAATTCAATCCAGTCCATTATTCTAGCTTATTATAATGCGTTACTGGAAGAAGAAAGGCTCAATGTTTTTGAAAGAACCCTTAAACTTTCAAGTGATCGATATAAATATGGTAAGTTGCGAGGGCAGATAGGTACTGCGGTAACTTTTGATATTCTCCAAGACAAAAGTGCATACTTGACAGATTCATCTAACTTCATCCAGCAAGTTCAGAACTTCCACAATGCAGTTCGCAATCTAAATTTGCTCATGGGCGTGGATGTGGATGTAGCGTATGAATTGACAGATTCGCTTCACGCTGAGCCACAGGTATTTGACGGAGAGGAGTTATTTAATAGAATGACTTCAAGCAATAGTAATTTGAGGAATCAATACCTCAATCAGGAAATTTTTAAACGAGATGTGCTTTTAGCCCGGTCAAGTTTATATCCAACCGTTTCATTGAACTTAAATGGAAGTAGAAATCAACAAGTTCAGGATTTGAGTTCAGCAGTTTTTGCAAGTGGAAGAGCAGGAGAATCAGGTATAAAGTCGACAACACTAAACTATACCGCAGGTATAACTTTAAATTTTACTTTGTTCAATGGAGGCCGGATCCGTACGCAATTAGAAAATGCAAAGGTGAATGAGCAAATTGCTTTGATTCAGGTTTCTGAGCTTAAGGCGAGTTTGAAGAATAATTTGATAAGTAACCTCGATCAATATAATTTGAGAAGCAGGCTGCTGTCAATTGCAAAAGAAAATGTCGAGACGGCAAACTTGAATTTACAGTTAGGGGCTGATCGTTATCGAAATGGGACTATCTCATCCTTTGATTATAGAGACATTCAAATCAATTATCTAACGAGTTCTCTGAACTATTTACAGGCCATCTATAATGTGATTGAGACCGAGACTGAGTTGATGAGATTATCAGGGGGGCTGTCAGCTACCTACGAATAGGAGATTTAATTTAAAAGTAGTACACCAGTTTTTTATGAGAATCTTCAAAAGATTCTCTTTGATAGAATGCGATGGCTTTTTCGCGAATAGCCCGAGTGGTAACCTCTAGTTGAAGAGCTCCTTCTTTTTTTGTTAATCTCTTAATTTCTTCAATTAACTGTTGGCCTACACCGTGACTTCGAAAACCAGGTAAGACAAACATTTCTTGAATTTCTGCGACTTTGCCCGCATGATGTAGTAAAATCTGAATGTGACAGCTTAAATAGCCTATTGGCAATTCATTTCGGACTGCTACCAGATATAAATTATCTTTTTTTAGAATATTTTCGAGGTATAATCTTTTCAGAATGGCTTTATCGAATACTCTTGTTTGTAACTCGCAAACGAATTGATAAACTGATTCAAAGTCTTCGGGCTTGGCTTTTCTGATATCGATAACCATTGATTATTGGAGATTGATATTGCCAATATAAACATTACCGTAGAGCTCAAAAAAATAAAGCCGGAAATTCCGGCTTCTTATGCTGTTTGTTCGCAATAGGGTTTATTCGGGCTTGATGATCTTTACGTTAACGGCAGCGGGACCTTTTTGCCCCATCTCCACTTCAAAAGTAACTTTGTCTTTTTCCTGAATAGGTTCGGTCAGTGAATTGACGTGAACAAAAACACTGTCTTGGGTTTCGGTGTCTTTAATAAATCCATATCCCTTTGATTCATTAAAAAAAGTGACACTTCCTTTTCTAATTAAGTCTGCGGGGTCAATCGGTGCTTGTTTGGGTATGCTTACTTCGATGTCCTCTAGTTTTACTGACACTTTTTTCTTCATCGGATCCGGAGGCGTGGATGTGATGTTGCCGAATTCGTCAACATAGGCCAACATATCTTCAAGGCTGCTTTTGGTAGGATTGGCCTTTCTTTCCTCCATTTTCTGTTCCTTGTCGTTTCTTTTCTTCTGCTTCTTTTTTTCTTTTTGTTTCTTATTCCAAGTCTCTTGCGATTTTCCCATAAATAGTTTTGGTCCGTAAATAATTAGTTTAAGCCGATTTTCATATGAATTGAAGAAGACGAGCTTTCAGAAAGGCATATGAAGACTCAAAGATAAGACATTTCGCTGATTTACCGAAAATCAGGAGGACTGTGAATCAATTGATCTAAGCGGATTAGCACCAATAACGGTTAGTTTCCCTTGCATTAATTTGATGTTGTTAATGGATTGAATATTGTCTAAAATAGATTCTAATTCAACTCAATTATGCGCCCAATACTCTTTTCAATTTTTCTTGCAATAGCTATCAATGCAATAAGTCAACCCATTCCAAAAAGTCATTATCAGGAACTTGAATATCGTTGCATCGGCCCTTTTAGGGCCAGTCGCACAGTAGGTGCCGTAGGTATACCTTCACAACCCAATGTTTTTTTTGTGGGTGTGAATAATGGTGGTGTTTGGAAGACGGATGACTACGGACGAACCTGGAATCCGATATTTGATGACTCACCTACGGGCTCGGTTGGCGACATAGCTGTTTCAGTTTCCAATCCTGATATTCTTTTTGTAGGCAGTGGCGAAGGATTGCATCGCCCTGACCTGGGAGTGGGCGATGGTGTTTTCAAATCAACAGATGGAGGAAAATCATGGACCCACAAAGGCTTGGGTGATATACAGCAGATTGCGAGAATTATCGTGCATCCCACGAATCCCAATGTTGTTTACGTGGCTGGATTGGGGCATCCCTATGGAGCTAATGAAATGCGTGGTGTATTTCGCTCTACAAATGGTGGAGAAACCTGGGAGAAAGTGCTGTACATCAATCACAACACGGGAGCCATGCAGGTTGAGTTTGACCCCACCAATCCGCAAATCTTGTTTGCTGATATGTGGGAACATCAGGAGGGGCCATGGGAAAATGCCTCGTTTTCCGGAACCAACAGCGGTCTGTACAAATCTACTGATGGAGGTACCACATGGAAAAAATTAACAATGGGTTTGCCAACAGCGTCTGATGGTCTGGGGAGAATTGGTGTAGGAATTTCCCCAAGCAATCCGAAAATAATGTTTGCCACCGTTGATTCCGGATTAAAGGGAGGAATTTACAGAAGTGAAGATGCTGGAGAATCATGGCAATTAGTAAATGAGCAAAGCAGACTTTGGGGAAGAGGCAGCGATTTCGCTGAAATAAAGGTCCATCCAAAGAATCCGGATGTTGTTTTTGTGGCCAATGTCGCTTCTTACAAATCAACAGAT
>DATCZR010000363.1:0-2308 GCA_036525835.1 Cyclobacteriaceae bacterium | reverse complement strand
CTAAAAAAGGAAAAAAAGTAGCTAAGAAAGTAACCAAGAAGGCTACTAAAAAAGGTAAAAAAGTAGCTACGAAAGCGAAGAAGGTTGCTAAGAAAGCAAAGAAGGTTGTTAAGAAGAAAGCTGCTTCTGTTAAGAAGGCTGTAGCTCCTGCTCCAGCGGCTCCTGCCGCACCAAGCACTGATACAACATCAGGTGGCGGTATGGTAATGTAATTCTCACCAGTTTTGAAAAAAAGCGGAAATGACCTTTCCGCTTTTTTTATGCCCTACCAATACGATGGGCATGGCAAGCCCTGATGCAGCCGCATGATCTTCACCCGGTAGTTGAGCATGATTTCATGAGAACCATTAGAAAATTGATTCAGCTCTGAAGTGGTAAAATCATACGCATATCCCACATGAAAATTATCGTTGATTTGAAGTTCGAATAGACCTACCATACCTTCATTGAGCCGATAGGAAACGCCCAGTCCAACCGACTCCTGAAACACAACAGTAGCATTCACATCGAAACTTATAGGCGCCTCCTCCTGAAGCCTGATTAAGGCTGAAGGGATCACTTTCACATTATGACTCAAGTCTTTACTAAATCCGGTCTGGACGTAGTAGTATCTCAATTGTTTGGAAAGACTTCCATTTCCTTCGAGGTCAAATACGCTGTTATTGATGATCTGCGGAACGGAAAAGCCAAGGTAAAATTGCTTCTGATGGTAAAAAGCACCTGCACCAATGTTGGGGTTTAATTTGGTGAGTGCACCGCTTAAATTTGGATCGTTTAAGTTCTTCAAATTGAGTTTAGTATAGTCACTTCTGATATTGTTAAAACCCCCTTGCAACCCAAAAGAAAGTATACCTAAGCTGGAGAGTTTTATTTTGTAAGAATAAATCCCATAAAATGATAAATCATTATGAATGCCTATCTGATCGTTGGCCACAAGTATACCTAAGCCCATTCTTGATTTGAGAAATCCTGAATGTACGGTCGCTGTCATCGTCTTTGGTGCCCCGGGTAAATTCACCCACTGATTTCTATAGATGGCAGTGGCGCTTAACTGTACTTGTGTACCTGCATAGGCTGGATTGACTAAAAGAGGATCAAACATGTACAACGATTGAACTGGGCGCTGCTGGGCTAAGCCAGCTATTGCGCACAGCAGAAAAAAGACTATGATATTTAGTTTGATCATCTATCCAATTCCAAATATCCCGCTACCGGTTTCGAGCCATCACGCTTATCAATGATATAATAATAAGTACCTACCGGTAATTCTTTCCCCTGAAGGTACAAGCCATCCAGACCAATTCCAGTGAAAGCGATATCAGCATTATTGTAGCCAGTAGCTTCGTATACTTTAATACCATTCCTATTAAAGATCTTGACATTATTGTTTGGGAAAAGAGAAATGCAATCAACGATGAATGCGTCATTGCGACCGTCACTGTTATTTGAAACGCCGTTAAAAGGTGCGATTTCAGTTTTAACCTCTGCATTTCCCTGATTAGTGCACCCTTCAAAAGTGACTACATTGGCTTGATAAAACCCTGGGAAAAGATCATATAATGCAGTACCGTTGCCAACCGGAGCGTTCGTGGCAATGTCCACCCATTGAACGTCCTGGATCACAACTTCACCACTATCACCATTTGTCAAATTTAAAATGACTGATCCATTTCCATTGGGTGCGCCTGTGTCGATACAAAATGAAGGGGTGGTCTCTATATCAAATTCAGGTAATCTTCTTACGTCTGCTACAGGAGTACTTGCGGGGAGTGAAGCACAGCCTGTAACCACATCTGTAGCAATTACTGAATAGTCTCCAATCTCAAGATCAAAGTAATTGGCTCCAACATTATCAGGACTTGAGCCAATGGTTAACCCATCATACCAATCAAAATTGTATCCAAATATTATACCTCCCACTGAGGCTGCAACAAGTCCATTCGGAACAATACAACTGGTTCGATCTCTAAGAGTTACAGCTTGGGGTGCAGGAGGAATCAAAGTATTATTAGTAATTATCCCTGCCAAATCAGTAAAACAACCCGTAAAATTGTTTGTCGCCCTCACCACAAAGTCACCGGCAGTCAGTCCTATCAATTTATTAATGGCACTCAAAACTGCAGAAGGGGGTGTGAGTACAGCTGTTCCTGCATACCAGGAGAAGTTGTAACCACTGACCTGTCCATTATCTGCTGTGGCAGACAACTGGCCATTGGCTATTGCAGGGTCGCAATTCGTCAACGGATTATCTTCGACAATCGCAACGATTGGGGGAGTGCGCAAATCGACAACTTCCTCTGTTGCTACC
>DATCZR010000362.1:0-18868 GCA_036525835.1 Cyclobacteriaceae bacterium | reverse complement strand
CTCAGCTCCCACAAATGAAGGCAGCCCCGCAGTAGCGGGGCTTTTTGTTTTTCAAAGGCCTGTGAACTTGTTCACAGGCCGATTGAAAAATAAAAAGTTGCAAGCGAAGCGAGCAAGCTGACACAGTTTGTAACTCCCCATAAAGGGATCACGGCAGGTAATCCCTCAACTCCCACGATAGAAAGCCATCAATTGATGGCTTTTTTTGTAAAATGAGTTTTGAACTTCATGCTTTACTTTGGTAACCAAATAACTTAGGAACTGGCTTTCCTGTAATGGATAGTGTAACGGCCTGCAGTCTTGGTCTCTTTAAGTAAATATTCCTCCAAATAGCCCCTGTATCGCAATGACTTTAGAAAATTTTGAACTGATGGAACACTACCGGTAATTCCTTTCTTTTTTTTAGCCAGAATAATTCATGGAACGTAAAGCCGTCTTTTTGACTATTGATGGCCTTGAATATTTCTTTTCTTATGGGGGTACTGATCAATTCCCTGATTTCCGGAGGGAGTCCGCTCATAGACCCAGACTAAGCAACCCAAAGCTGGCATAGACAAACACGATAAATTCATGGATATTTTGGCTTCGGCTAAACCCAATTTTGAAATTAGGGGCCTATACGCTGTTTATCCGTTAAAAAGTACGATAAACCTTACTTGTCATTATGAGCAATAATTTTTCAGGCACTATCATAGTTGGATTTAATCGAGGTAAACTCAGAAAGCAGCATTTGAATGCTATTTGGCTACATTTGAATTCTTAATCTTGATTGGATATGACATATAATATTGCATCAAAGTGGCTAACCGCCCTCATGATGAGTGTGCTCATCAGTTGCGGTTTTAAAATGGATTCGGACGATAAAGCTGATCTGGAGACAGTTGAGAAAGATGCTGACTTCAGGGCATCCGTTAAAACTGGAGACTTCGTAAAGTTAAGTGCTGGATACACCTACTATGAGTTTGAAAACAGAGAAGCCGACACATTATTGGTCATGGTTCATGGTTTTTCAGTGCCAGCCTACATATGGGATTCAACTTACTATGCAGCCTTGTCACGAGGATATGGCGCTTTGCGCTATGATGCCTATGGCCGAGGTTACTCCGATAACCCGGATGTGGTATATGATGTGGCGCTATATGCTTCGCAGCTAAGAGAGCTGCTGGAGGCTTTACAAATTGAAAGGAAAGTAAACTTACTCGGTCTGTCGAACGGTGGCAGAACCATCACCGCATTCGCCTATCAATATCCAGAGCATGTCAAGAATTTGATTTATGTAGATCCTTCCGGATTTGAAACAATATCAAATGATGGAACTTATCCGGTCATGGTCACAGAAGAGGAAGTGAAAGCTTTTAAGCAAAGTGATAACTATGCCACCATGGCCAGTGGTCAGCTTGGAGATTTTTATGACTCCATCCCTTTCAGAGGCTGGGACAGAAGATACGAGGAGATGATGAAGTTCAAAGGATTTGTCAGGGCCCTGATCTCTACCCGGAAAAATAGTCCTTCACTTGAAAATGAACAGAAAAAAATTGCCGAGTCGGGCATCCCGGTGTTTGCCATCTGGGGTGAACACGATACTGTAGTAAAACTGGATGAAGTCAGCGACAATCTGACGAGCAGAATTCCAAAAGTAGAATTGTTTGTGCTTCCCAAAGCGGGTCACTTGCCTCATATGGAGCAAACTACCATGTTCAATTCTATTGTATTTGAACAAATCATATGTTGCGAGCACTGATTCATTGAAAAATAATTTAATGATTTTGCTCATTGAGCACAGCAAGGCTGGGTTGCCTTATTTTGTAGAGAAAAGGCTGGGTTACATATCCATATTTTTCTAAATTTAAGTTCTGTACTTTGTTCATTAGACTGTTCCTTGTATGAGACGCCTTTTGTCTTTGATTATTGTATTGTTTTTTTTGTTCTCTTGTTCTATCATCAAGGATGATGATATCCTGTCACAGGAAGATTTTGATAAGAACCTTGTGTTAGAGGGGATTACTATAAGTGAAAACACTTTTGGTGAAATGATGGTGGAATCTCTTGCTTCATTCTCCTATACTTCGAATGGAAGACTCAATAGTATATACTGGAACTCCATGTCTGCGGATACTGATGAGGAAGCGTACGGTGGCAGAGAACTTGGAAAAATGCGCTTCAATCTCTTTTTCGATTTCAATGCTCCCGGTGGATTTGCGTCTTCTCGTGACATAACAAGTAGTTTTATTTATGATGGCTCAGGAAAAGTAGTCTCCATATCCAATCGATACGACAACGGTGGTATAGGAACGGTTCTTTTTCAACAATTCAATTACACCTACGATGGAAGTGGTAAATTAATTGAAATTGAGACTCTTAATAATCAGCATGATATTTTTAGGAAAACAAGAACGGTGGATGTCCTTGCTTATACAGGCAATAAGATCACCTCAGTAGACCGCACATTGGAAATCAATAGCGTTACAGCACAGCAGACAATTACGGTTAAGTATTCAAGTATTGGGGTGGTTTCTGAAATCAAGAAAGGCAATACAACTTCATTGAATAACTGCGCTGCTAACGTGGATTACTATTACTGTTATTTCTCCGAAACCACGGGTGGCGGAGGTTTTAGCAATTCAAACATAATTTACGGTGAGGGCTCAAAACCATCTAAGTTGTCAATTGCAGAGCAACGATTTGAGGAAAATGGAACTACTGGAGTTTTTGGAGATCAGTCCGGCAGACCTCCTGATCATTTCTTTGTGAGCCCTTATATATTTACTCCTGAATTATTTGAAAGTGGTAGAGATTTAGCCCATATTTTTATTGACGATTGGTGGATTAAAGGAGTTGGAACCAATTCTATGTTTCAAGTAGTGGCCAATGAAACTGTTACCCTGGACTTTACCTATACCTTACTGAAATGAGTATTGTGCGCAAATCTTTCTTAATACTTGGCAGCATATTGATGTCTGCATTATGCCAAGCGCAATTTTCAATTCCATCAATGGATGTAAAGTTGTATGGAGGGGCATCTTTGGTCGAGATGCCAAATGTGGACTTTGAAGGGATAATCATGGGAGGAGAGATCAACGTCCATATTAATGAGAATATAGCGGTTGGTGGTTTTTATTCGAGAGATTTTGAGATGTCTTTTTTGGGAGAATTTACCGAATACGATGGAGATCAATTAATGTATGGTGTGCAGGTTCGATTGTCTACAGATCGCAGCCACAAAATCAGACCTTACCTGAATTTGAATTATTACAAATCTGAATTTGTAATTGATTATATAGATTTTAGAACCGCTGGAGAAACAACAGGCTACGGTGCTGGTCTTGGAATATTAGTGAGGTTAACCAACAAACTGTATCTCAATGCCATTGACTTGTCCATAAAGAAGCCATCCAAAGACTTGTTTTTACTGCCCGATGCAACTTATATCATTCAAGCACATGCAGGTGTATCTTACAATTTTGGACGAAAAAGATAAGTGCTCATGAAAAAGTGTCTACTTGTTCTATTCGGAATTATGGTCAATTCCGAGATGATCGCTCAAGGCTTACTTAAAATTGATATAAAAGTAAAAAGCGCTGTAGTCGCCAGGTACTCCCCTGACAATACCTACCTGGCAGTGGCTGATAACGACAAGGTGCGCCTTTACAACGCAGGCAACGACACGCAGATAAAAATATTTGAAGGACACAGCAAAACGATAAATGATATCGGATTTGATTCCAAAGGTGAGCGCCTGGTCACTGCCAGCGCTGATAAGACAGTGATCGTATGGAATATGAAATCAGGTGTGAAGGAGCTCACTTTGAATGGTCATGAAAAAGAAGTGAGACAGGCGAGATTTGCAGCCGGAGGCAAATACGTTGTTTCCATCAGTGAAGACATGGCCGTCATGTTGTGGGATAGTGGAGATGGTAAACTTGTTTATTCTAAAAAAGAACATACCAAACCGTTGCGTGCATTGGCGGTAAGTCAGGAAGGGGATTACTTTATCACAGGAGGTGGAGATAAAACCATTGTAATTTGGGAAACCGAAACAGGTAATGTGTTAAAGAAGATTCCAGCTCATTCGGACTGGATTCGAACTTTGGCGGTACATCCGGATGGAAAATCCTTTGCCAGTGGAAGTTATGATAAAACTGTTGCTACATGGAGTTTCGAAAGCGGAGAAAGGATTCAAGAATTTACTAATCACCGGGGTTGGATTTACAGCGTAAATTATAGTGCAGATGGAAAATATATTGCTGCAGCCTCAGCAGATCAAACAGGATATTTTTATGAGGTTGCAAGTGGAAACTTGAATTTTAAGCTCGATGATTTCAAAAATGAGTTAATGGCCCTGGAAATTAGCCCCAAGGGTCAAGAGGCTGCAACGATTGCTCAATATGATAATTCGGTTAAGATTTGGGATATATCCTCATTAAATATTTCACCAGTGTTTCGTTTGAAAGATGAAAGCGACCGGACTCCACCTCAGATATACGTAGCTAATCCTCCCAATATCCAAAACGACCGGGTCAGGTTCTCAGGTGATATCATTGATATTCGAGGTTCTGTAATTGATGAATCAGGGGTGAGGCGTTTGCGAATAAATGGCATTGATACTCCGCTAAAGGATAATGGAAGTTTTGTCATCAATCTGCCCCTTGTAGCTGGCGATAATTTTGTAACCATGGAAGTGACGGATGTGAACGATAATATCGCATTAAAGAAATTCATTATCTCACGCAAAGATTTGGTTGGAGGTGATTATGATGCACGTGAGGCAAATAACTATTTGTTTGTAGTAGGAATCAACGATTATCAATATTGGCCAAAGCTCAACAACGCGGTGAAAGATGCTACCGATGTGGCAGGTACGCTGATGGGGCAGTATGATTTTGACTTTTCAAATGTGACTATTATCAAAAACGAACAGGCTACCCGGAGTAATATTTACAAGGGACTACGTTCATTGATCTCTCAGGTAACCACCAAAGACAATTTGATGATTTATTTTTCGGGTCATGGGTATTTCGATGAGTTGGTAAACGAAGGTTATTGGGTGCCGGTGGATGCGAAGCTGAGCAGCACGGGTGATTACCTTTCCAATTCAGACATTTTGAAAATCATTGGTAATATAGAATCTCAGCACACCTTTTTGGTAGCTGATGCCTGTTTCTCGGGATCACTTTTTAATGAAACGACCAGGGGTTATGCAGAAAACGTAGAACAGTACCGGTCGCGGTGGGGATTGGCCTCTGGTAGATTGGAAGTTGTTTCGGATGGAACAGAAGGAAATAATAGTCCTTTTGCCAGAAACTTTATTTCTTTTTTAAAGAACAATCCCAAAGACAAAATTGCAGTAAGTGAGCTAGTCCAGCATGTAAAAATGCAAGTGGCAGAGGAGACGGATCAAACACCAATTGGCAACCCATTAAAGGGAGCAGGAGACGAAGGGGGAGAATTCGTTTTCTATAAAAAGAATTGAATAGTGAATTGATTTTGCCATTATTGTTCTTCTTTTAAATTGAAGAACATGACTTTCCAATCCATACTATCCGAGTACGAGTTTTTGATCGGCTCGGAGTCCAAATCACGAGGGTATATTTCTGTGAAAGGAACTCCGGTTAAGATGCCGGCCACTTTCATTCAAGGATCAACACCAGGCAAGCAAATCCTAATTACAGGTGGAGTCCATGGAGGTGAATATCCATGTATTGAAACTGCCATTCAACTGGCTGCTCGAATAGATCCAAAAGAAGTTTCCGGATCAATAGTTATTATACATCCGGTTAATGTTCCGGCTTTCTTATCGAAGCTGCAATACTATGGGCCATATGATGGCAAAAATTTAAATCGTGTATTCCCAGGTAAGGCTTTGGGAACAGTGAGTGAACGAATTGCCTATACGGTTCATTTGTTGCAACAAGCTGCCGATTTTTTTATTGACTTACATGGAGGTGATATTCATGAATCACTCGTTCCTTTTGTGATATACTCCAAGTTGGGTAATAATGAAATGACTGAGCAATCCAGAAAAATGTCTGCAGCGCTCGGGTTCCCATACGTGGTAGGATCCGTATCGGATAATGGTTCTATTGGTGCGGCTGCGAAATCTGGCACGCCAGGATTTCTGGCGGAGCTGGGTCAATGTGGGAGATGGAGTGGAGAGGAGGTGGAAACTTACGTGAGTGCCACGCTCAATGTCTTGCGTTCACTTGAAGCGATGGAGGGCGATCCGAAAAAGGAAGACAAGGTTCAGTTCTTGAGTAAAATGGCGGTGACCACGGCCAATGAAAATGGCTGTTGGTATCCCACTAAGAAACTGGAAGACAAGGTGAAGAAGGGTGAAAAGGTGGGCGAGATCAGGGACTTCTTTGGAAAAGTGTTGAGTGAATATAAAGCTGATGATGATGGCATCATTCTTTATCTGGTGACTTCTTTAGCGATCACGCCAGGAGATCCACTACTTGCAATTGGTGTTGAATGACCTACGGCATTGATTTTATAAATTTAAAAGTCAGTTCTCTTTTATCGCCAGAAGTAATGGCAGTCAGTGTATCGTTGACCAATTGATACTGAATTTTCTTAGGAAAATCATGGGCTGCATTCTCACTTACAAATCCATCAACTGTTATTGATGTAAATTGGAAATACACTGGCGCTGGGTTCTCCACCACATCTGCCACATAGTAAAGCGTATCATTTCTTAAAATGATTTGTAGTTTCTCAACGAAGGTAGTATCTCCATTGCGCATCGCCACGCCCCAGCCTGTCAGCTCGGTAGCTGAAGTTTTTTCCCATCGCTCATGCGCAGTCACACTCTCTCTTGCGTTGGGTCGCTGCCAGTAGCCTATCAGCCAATCAACTTGAGACAAGTCATGCTTTGTTTTCACTTTACCAGCACAAGCAAATAGAAACATAAGTGTGCATAATAGTACGCAGAGGGTAAGTTTCATTTTTCTAATTTAAGTAATTCATCATTCCTCTTTATTTGTCTAAACAACAATAGTACCTACATTTACGTAGATCGAATATCAATATGTCGCTGGAAGAGGAATTAAAGCAATCCAAATTTAATAGTGAGCACCAGAAAGCTTTGGTGAACCTGCTTTTTACAGGAAGTTGGTTAAGTGGCCAAAACAAATCCTACTTTAAAAAATTCAATATCTCTCCTGAGCAATTTAATGTGTTGCGAATCTTACGTGGAAGTCATCCCAAACCCATGCGCCTGGCGGACATAGCCGATAGAATGATTGAAAAAAATAGCAACTGTACGCGACTCGTTGAAAAGTTAAAACAAAAAAAATTGGCAGATCGTCAGTTGTGTGAATCTAACCGAAGGCAAGTCGATATTTCTATTACACCAAAAGGACTAAAATTATTAGAGAACATAGATAACGACAATGACCAATTGTTTTCCTTTCAGAAATCAATAAGCAAATCAGAAGCGGAAGAACTCAACCGGATTTTAGATAAATTAAGAGACTCCATTGATCATTGATCGTAGTAACAAATTAACCGCTTCAATGAATTGATATGCCTGACATGGAATTAAGTTCATTCGCGGAGACAACCCTTCAGTTCATCAACAGTACTTCCGGCCATATATTCCTGACGGGTAAAGCAGGGACAGGCAAAACAACTTTTCTCAAGAATTTACCTAACCGAACACACAAGACCTTGGCAGTGGTTGCTCCTACAGGCATAGCCGCACTGAATGCCGGTGGTGTCACCATCCATTCTCAATTCCTGCTTCCTTTAGGAACCTTCTTGCCCGATAAGTCAATTCCAACCGATTTTAATGCTGATCAAGGTTTCTATACACAGACATCGCTAGCCAGGAAGCATCCGCTCAATAGTGTTCGCAAACAGGTGCTGCGCACCATCGACTTATTGGTGATTGATGAAGTAAGCATGTTACGGGCTGATGTCATGGATGCAATTGACTATCGACTCAAGTCGGTGAGGGGAAACTTCAGCAGAAGTTTTGGAGGCGTGCAGTTGCTGTTGATTGGAGATCTTTTCCAATTGCCACCAGTGGTGCGAAGAAGCGAAGAGGAGATGCTGCAACGGTATTATCCCTCTGCTTGGTTTTATGAATCCATTGCCCTTAAGCAAGATGGATTTGTATATGTGGAACTGGATAAAATATTTCGTCAGCAAGACGATGCATTTATAAGCATCTTGAATAACCTGAGAAACAATACGCCAACGGTACATGACATTCATGAACTGAATAAGCATTATCGCACCGAGGAAGAAATCAAAAGCCTTGAGGAGGTCATTACGCTCACCACCCACAATTACAAAGCGGATGAAATGAACCGGAATGCGTTGCGTGACTTAGATACTACATCGCATTTTTTTGACGCGCAGATTGAAGGTGATTTTCCGGAGTCTATGTTCCCCGTATTACAAAGACTGGAATTAAAAGAAGGCGCTCAGATCATGTTCATCAGAAATGACAGCGAAGATCAAATGTATTTTAATGGGAAGCTTGCGACCGTTAAAAGTATTGATGGCGATTCCATTGAAGTGATGTTGGCAGATAGTCATGCACAAATCGAATTAAAAAGAGAAAAGTGGGAGAACAAGAAATACACAATCAATAAGGATAATAACGACATTGATGACGAAGTGGTAGGCAGTTTTTCACAATACCCCGTTCGACTGGCTTGGGCCATCACCGTACACAAAAGCCAGGGACTCACTTTTGAAAAAGCAATTATTGATGTGGGACAAGCCTTTACCGGTGGTCAGGTTTATGTAGCGTTATCGAGGCTTACCAGTTTAGACGGACTGGTATTGCGAAGTTATATCGATCCAAAAGTAATCAGTGCCGATCATCAGGTGGTTTCGTTTAGTAGAAACAATAATAAACCTGACGAATTGCCTGCTATCATGAAGCAGAAGCAATCAGAATTTATCTCTCAATTGATAGATCAAACTTTTGATTTATCTGGCCTTTCAAAGGAAATAAACTACATCAATCGAAATAAGAAAGAATCAGTCAGCTTGAAAGAGACAAGCATGAAGCCGGTATTGGAACAAATGGCTATAGCCATAGATTGCGAGCGAGATAACACGATAGCATTTCGTAAACAATTACATTTTCTGGTCAGGTCAAATGATTATGAAAAATTATTAGAGCGAATTAGAAAGGGGAGCGAGTATTATAGAAAATTCTTGATTGATCAGCTCAAGGTCCTGCTGTCACATATCCAGGAAATGAAACAGCATAAGCGAGTTAAAACTTACTTGACGAGTCTTTCAGAGTTGGATCAACTGTTTTCTAAAGCCCTTTTAGGAGTAGATAAATCACTTTCACTAATTGAAGGGATATTAAAAGGGGAATCCGCATTTGAGTTTACCTCTTTAATAAAGAGAATAGCGGAGGACAGGACTCAGCTGCTGGCGGAAATTGAAAAGGAGTTTCCCAATAGCAAGAGGGCTTCTTCAGGGTCTGGGAAGAAAAAGGGGGGTAGAAAGAAAGGAGGTCCCAGTACGTATGACATAACTCTCAAAATGTGGGGCGATGGTATGAGCATTGATTCAATCGCTAAAGAAAGAGAATTGGTGCCAGGTACCATTGAAAGCCATCTCGCTAAGTCAGTTCAAACTGGCAAATTGGATATTGAACAGTTTGTTCCACCGGATGAAATAGAACGCATCAGCAATGCCATGTCATCAATGCCGTCCGGATTTAGTTCAAAAGACTTATTCATCAAGTTGGATGGACAATACAGCTATGCCAAGCTTCGGGCAGTGATGGCCCACAAGTCTTCCTATTAACGAATACTGATCCAAAGCCAGGCTTCTTTCCGGCCCAAAGGCGAAAAAATACCCTGTATATGCAAAAAATGGTCCCTACTATTGTTCAGTAGGAGCCAAGAATGCTTTTGGAAGAGAAATTGTAGAAGCACATCTTGATTTATGTCTTGAGGCTGGAATCAATGTGGAAGGTATCAATGCAGAAGTGGCGACCGGACAATGGGAATTCCAGGTTTTTGCCAAAGGAGCCAAAGCAGCTGGCGACCAAATGTGGGTAGCCCGGTATCTGCTGGAAAGAACGGCTGAGAAATACGGTATCGCTATCAACTGGCATTGCAAACCTCTTGGAGATACGGACTGGAATGGATCTGGAATGCATGCCAATTTTTCCAACTCATTACTGAGAGAGTGTGGATCAAAAGAAGTTTATGAAGAAGTATGTCAGGCATTTGCGCCCCTTGTAAAGGAACATATTGCTGTATATGGTGCAGACAATCACATGCGCCTTACCGGTAAGCATGAGACGCAATCTATTGATATGTTTTCGTATGGTGTATCTGATAGGGGGCATCAATTCGTATTCCGATCGCCACTGTAGAGAATGGATGGAAGGGATGGTTGGAAGATCGCAGACCCTTATAAGGTAGCTGCTCGCATCGTATCTACGTTGAAAAGGGCACCTGAATATGCGATGGTATCCAATGGCAGAGGATAAATAACTTTACCTGGCTTGTTGTTGAGAGAGGCATCATATTGATGCCTCTTTTTTTATTTGGATATTGTTTTCGCGACAAGAGAGCGTTTTTTCACAGATATATTTTTTTGATTATCAACTATTGAGGTCGGAAATTACCACATCTTGTCCTAAATTTATCAATTGCGCAATCTCACTCATTCAATCATGTATTGTAAATCTGTTCTTCTGTTGCTCTTCGTTTTTGCTATCCATTTCTCCTTTGCGCAACCGCAAATTACCTCAAAGCATGTTAAGGTATTAACAGCTACAAAAAAGTCATGGAATCCTGGAATGGTGCAGCAAAATGCGGAACCTGATGGCGGTAGGATTTATGAAATGCAAATTAAGATTCGAAAGAGAGGAGATTATGATTTTAAAAAATTGATTGTAGACAATGAGAGTCTCAAAATTGAATTGGTGGGAAATGACGCAGTGAATTCAGGTAACGCCTTCATTAAGAAATGTTCCAAGTGGCAATTAATAGCGAGATCCAGTAAGAGAGATATTAAGACAATCAGTGATGCGGCAGTAGAAAAACTAAGAAACGAGCATAAGGGTGTGGCAGGATGGATACAATATGCATTCAAGGGTCAAACTTTTGTCAGGCCCATTAGTCTGTTTGAAGCAGGTCCTTCAAGTAGAAATCAATAACATCATTGTTAATTAGTAGTAGAAACAGAAGTATAAGTAATGAGCATAGTAATTAAGGATTGGAAGAAAAAATCAAGTTATGCTATCATTACTTTAGTAATCCTTTCAATTGTTGTCTTTGTCAGTTGGCCAATTGACAAACGCACCCAATACGAGCAACTTTTAAATTCACATCCATTTTCAATTGCTGCATATCAGTCTACTGATAAGGCAGGTAATGATAAAAAATATGATCGTCCGGATTTGGCCATGATGCAAGAGTTTATTCGCACTATGGATCCCGCTTTACTCAGGCCAACACCTGAAGTGTTAAATGAAAAAAACACGCAGATGGCATTGATGAGAGACTATGGTGTGGGCGCATCAGGCAACAATGACTTACTGGCAACCTCTATTTCTCAATCGGAGTGGACTGAGCGAGGTCCTAACAATATTGGCGGACGAACCAGGGCATTGCTTTTTGATCCAAATGATCCAACTGAAAAGAAAGTGTGGGCAGGTAGTGTTTCCGGGGGATTGTGGTTCAATGATGACATCACTACACCGACTTCTCCATGGCAGAAAGTAAATGATTTTTGGGACAACCTGGCCGTAACCTGTATTGCTGCCGACCCAACAGATCAGCAGGTAATGTATGTCGGTACTGGAGAAGGGTGGTTCAATATCGATGCCGTGCGTGGAGCCGGTATTTGGAAAACCTCAGATGGGGGTGCAAACTGGTCACAACTCGCGTCAACCAGTTCATACATTTATGTAAATGATATTGTTGTCAGAGACGAGAGTGGTATTGGTGTTGTCTACGCTGCTGTACAACAAAATTCGAATGGCTTGCAACGAAGTGTTAATGGAGGCACTTCCTGGACACAAGTTCTCCCGGGAGGAATATCCAGCCAATATCCAACTGATATTGAGATTACAGGGGATAATAGCGGGATTTTTGTAGGAGCAAGAACAAATAGTGGTGGAAATGCTTCTATTTATTTTTCAACGAATGGCACCTCATGGACGAAACAGGATTTTCCATACGATGGAAGAACCGAGATAGCCACCGCCCCCTCAGACCCCAATATGGCTTACGTGGTTTTTGAAGATAATAATATAGTGGGCGCGATTAAAAAGACAGTCGATGGCGGCACAACATGGTCCACTGATTTGGCTTTGCCTAATGACGCGGACAATGGGATTCCTGCAAATGATTTTACGAGGGGACAAGGTTGGTATGATTTGATTTTAGGGGTTCATCCAACCAATCCAAACCGTGTCCTTATTGGAGGGATTAATTTGTTTACCTCAATAGATGCAGGTGCGAGTTGGACTCAAACCACAAAGTGGTCAAATAATCCCAACATGAATAGTTTATCTGTTCCGCTTGTGCACTCAGATCAACATCAAATCATTTTCAGGCCGGGATTTCCAAATGAAGCAGTCATTGGCAACGATGGTGGCGTCTATTATTCACCCAACATCACACTTACAGGAGGTGCCCTTAGTATTACCTCACGAAACGTTAACTACAATGTCACTCAATTTTATGCAGGAGCTATTCATCCGAGCGTGAATAATTTTATGTTAGGCGGAACTCAGGATAATGGTTCACTGAAATTCACACAACCAGGATTGAGTAATGCCACACTGGCATCAAGTGGTGACGGAGGGATGTGTTTTATTGATGAAGTGGATCCGAGTTTCCAGATCGTTTCTTATGTTAAGAATAATTATTACCTGTCTACCAATGGAGGGTCAAGTTTTAATATCACCATTCTTGGTGATGATGATACAGGAAATTTCATTAATACAGCAGACTACGATTCAAGACTTAAAGTTTTGTATACTGGTAAGACTTCTTCTGCATTATACAGAGTCAAAAATATAACCACCACAAGAGACATAAGTGATTTGTCAGTCAACCTTGGTAATATGGCATCTGCTATTCGCGTGTCTCCTTATACAACCAATCAAACCAACTTGTTTGTGGGCACTCAGGCTGGCCGATTATTTAGAATCTTAAACGCTGACAATACACCCTCCATATCAGAAATCACAGATCCTTCTTTCCCAACAGCAAATATCAGTTCAATTGCATTTGGTGCTGATGAAAATCAAATGCTCATCACCTTTTCTAACTATGGAGTGTCAAGTGTGTGGGAAACTCGAGATGGTGGAGTAAACTGGAATGAGAAAGAGGGCAATTTGCCTAACATGCCTATTCGCTGGGCCACATATCATCATCTATTTTTTGATCAGGTGTACCTGGCAACGGAGTTGGGGGTTTGGTCAACAGATGATATCAGCGTAGCATCGCCTGTTTGGAATTCAACCAATGGAGGACTGGCAAATGTGAGAACAGATATGTTACGAATAAAGAAATCGGCTGGCAATGAAGCCACCATTATGGCGGCCACGCATGGACGAGGTATTTTTACAGCGTTGGTTCCTTCTGAATTAAATCAAGACATCACGTTTAATCCTATAGCAGATAAGACTTTTGGAGACGCTTCATTCTTTTTGGAAGCGACATCTACCTCTGGGCTACCAATTGAGTACACTAGTTCTGATCCATCCGTGATTAGTATTGCTGGAGATGTGGCCACCATGCATTCCGGGGGCATGGTTACCATTACAGCTGATCAACCAGGTAATGTCCAGTATCTTCCTGCAGCTTCAAAACAGCAAACGGTGAAAGTGTTAACCAGAGAAATTAGTCTATCGGGCACTTTGGATTTTGGCGAAGTAATTGTTGGGGAAGAAAAGAAAATTTCTTTCATTATTCAGAATGTTGGCACCTCACCTGATAATCTGCTGGTGACGGGGATAACTTATCCGCCAGGGTTTAGTGGTAGTGCTCAAGTCAATAGTAGTAATATTTCAGTGTTGGTAACATTTAAGCCAACGACAGCTTCCGTAATAAATGATGAGATCATGGTAACCAGTAATGCTACAGCAGGTGACAATATGATATTGGTAACCGGAGAAGGCATTTTGATCACCTCCCTAGAAGATAGAAGTGATAGTAGAGTAAAAATTTATCCCAATCCAGTTATGGATTATTTAACCGTTGAAGCTGCTGGGTTAGGATCAATAAAATCTTTCGCGATCATCTCGGAGAATGGGGTTTCAGCTACAGTTAATACGCTCCGAAATGATCAGGACAGCGTGGTTATCAATGTGGCTAGTTTTAGTAGTGGCCTGTATGCAATCGCCATACCGATAGAAAATGGAGTGGTATACAAGAAATTTATAAAGAAATGAAAGTGGATTGGTGCCCAAAAGTAGGAGTTCTTTTTGCGATGGTTGGCTTGCTGGCTTTTCAATTATCGTCCTGCAAAGATGAGATCTCAGCAGAAGAAGCGTTTTTAAACAAAGTAAGTGGTACCTGGAAAGCCAGCCCAATCGGAGTTTCGGTGGATGGTGTGGCTGTTAATGGAGCGTTTAGCAATTTTAGCATTACCATTAAGAACGATGCTACTTACACTACGACAAATGGAAATAGTCCGATCTGGCCATCTTCTGGAAAAATCACAGTTGTTGCTAATAGCTCAAGCGTGGGATTTAAGTTTATGCGATCTGATGGGGTGGAAGTGGCGATTCAACAATTTACAGATACCAAATTGGTTCTCGCCTTGCAGTATGCCGATCCCAATGGAAGGACGCGGGGCGTGAGTGGTAATTATGTTTTTGATCTTCAGAAAAATTAAAATTATTTATTGCTTGCTGTCGGATTTTCGGATACGACTAGTCGTTTCTTAAGGTCTGGCTGGGATTTTCCCTTTTGATCCTTCTTATTTGTGAGACTACGGTAACAGCTACTGTGGTGGTCATAACTGCCACCGCAATACTAAATGGCAGCGGGCCGGCAGTTTGTGGGTCAGGATAAATCGTTTGAATAAGTTGATTCATCATAAAGAAACCCAATGGCGCACCAACCAGGAAGGCGATGACAAGGATCCACGAGTAGTCTTTATTCATGAGATTGAAGATGTGAGGGATATTGGCGCCAAATACCTTTCTGATGCTGAACTCCTTCATCCTCCGGGTGATGTTGAATGAGACTAATCCGAAAAGACCCAGGCTGGCCAGGATTACGGTAAGCGCGCTAATCACACTCAACAATTTCACGTTGGCGTTATTGTCATTATTAAACTCAGCAAATACATCATTCTGAATGAGGCCTGAATAAGGGTCATCAGGGGCAATGGTGCTCCAGGCCGATTTGATTTTTTCTTCGGTCTCGTTTAAGTGACCAGGGCTAACCTGAAGGGTAAGGTAGGTGAAGTTTTCTTCTGGTATAATTCTAAAAAGTGCAGGTCCGAGTGTAGAGTAAAACCCACTGTAATGAAAATCTTCAACCACGCCAACTACATACCGCTTCACACTATCTAACTCAAAGGATTCGTTGAGCGGGGAATCCCATCCCATTTTTTCAACGAATGTTTCATTGACAATAACGGATTCCGTCTGGTCCGATTGAATGTTGCGATTAAAAAATCTACCTTCTTTTAATCGCATATTCATCGTTTCCAAATAGTCAAAACCTACTTTGTAATCAACTATTTCAATTCGTTGTTCAAAGTGAGTGAGATTGGACCTTGTGTTATTGCTCCCCACATGACTCATGGATCCAGCTATGTTTACAATATTTTCTGTTTGAGCAAGTTGGTCGCGCAGCAAGAGGTATTTTTCATTGTCACCAACTGGCACAGATAGGATTTGTGATTGGTCATAACCCCAGTCTTTATTTTTCAGATAAAGGCTGTTATCAATAAAAACGAAGGAACCAACAATAGTGGTGAATGCCAGGATGAATTGAAAAGTTAGTAGCATCCTGCTTAGCAAACTTCTTTGCCCGAACTTCTGCCGGCCACGCATAATATCAATTGGCATAAAAGATGAAATATAAAAGGACGGATACGCCCCTGACACAAAACCGATGAAAAGCAGCAGCCCACCAAAAAACAGGATGGCTGAGCTACTGGATGAGAATTCAAACGGAAGGGATACCGGATATAATGAATTAAATCCCGGAAGGAAGAAGACGTAGGATAAAAGAAGTCCCAATGCCATGGAAAAGGTGCATAAAAGAAAATTTTCCATCAAGAACTGGTTAATGAGTTCTACTTTTCTTCCCCCTACTACCTTCCTGATTCCAATTTCCTTCAGCCGGGTGGCCACGGTGGCGATCGAGACATTCATATAATTGAAACTCGCCAGTAGCAATAAAAGAGCGGATACTACGCTCAGGGCAATCAAGCCTGCGGGGTGTGCACCATTCGAAACAGAGCTGATTATTTCATGTCCTTTTAATACCAATCCCTTGAGGGGATGGAATTGGAAGTCTTCAATCAGCCATTGAGGAGAGACCGAATTTTGCAGTTTCTTGTAATTGTCCATGGCATCGCCAAGTTCTGTTATGGAATGTGAGGGCTTGAGGAGAATGAATGTAGCATCTGTTAGATGGCTCCAATCATAGGAATCCTTAAATCTCAAGTTTTCAAATTTTTCCATGGACAACAGCACTTCCGGGTAAAGGCTGGATCCTGTAGGGCGTTCGATTACGGCTCCAACAGTGAATTCCTCTTTTCGGGTATCGTCAAATTTTATGGAGATGCTCTGACCGATAGGATCCGTTTTGCCAAAATATTTTTCAGCGATTTGTTTGGATAGAATTATTTCCGTTTGGTTTTTTAATGCCTGAGGATTTCCTTTCAGTGTAGGGAAACTGAAGATGGTCATAAACGCAGGGTCTACGAACCAAACGAATTCAGTGAAGACAGTTTCGTTATACCGCAACGCTACGTCGGCAAATTCAATTCGGGTGGCCGATTCAATGGCAGACTGATCCTGAATGAGAGCAGGTCCAAGCATAATAGGCGAGTCGCCCCAATCCTCCAACTTATCTCCGGCCTGGGTTCGGTTGGTCACCTGGTAGATCCGGTGGATGTTGGCATGAAACTGGTCAGCGTGCGTCTGGTTGTCAATAAAAATGAAAGTGGTGATGGCCACACCGAGGGCCAACGACAACCCAACAATATTTATCGTGCTGTTGAGGCGGTGACGAATGGCATTTCTGAAACCGACGACAATATAGCTCCTGAACATGATGAATGAGTTGGGTTAGGTTCGTCTATAATAAAAGTAGAAAGACCCGCCGGGTAAATTCAAATCTTGGATCATGTACTTTGACGTTGTTTATTGAGTTTAGGTTACATGTTAGCTAATTTACCCCAATCGCTGACAGTCCAGTTTGCTGATCAAAAACAGGAGGTTGATGAAAAGCGGGATCATGGTATTCGGCATTTTCGTAACTACTCGCTAATTTCTGTCCGGAAACTTCTCCGTTTAAAATCCAACTTTCAACGCTCGCTGGTAATCGGATTTTTTATCAGGGGACCATACATGGGATCATCGACTCCGGTCTCGCACCTTACCAGCAGGGTCAGTACCATCACCACGATCCCAAGAGCAAGAAGTAGATTATTTTTCATTACCATGTTGTTTGGTTATTAGTCCTTATTCGCACGGCTGGTCACCCAAACCGGGAAAGAATTTGCAATCGCTGATCAAGGACGAGAGGCCCTTCAGACTTAGGCTGTCAGCGTAAGCAAAATCAACGTAAGGAGAAAGAGTATAATAATTGTTTTCATATTGGCAGAACTTAAAGTTGAAACAGCACTTATAAAATAGATTAATGGAGAAGTGGTTAGGCGAAAAAGCTGGTTGTACAAACCAGCTTATTCCTATCGGATCTATACTTTAATGAATTGGATATTCACAGGATAACGTCAATATATCTTCGGCCTTTTCTTGTGTCCATCCATTTGAGACCATCAGGTACATAATTTCTGCTTCGTGATAACACCTATAAGGAGGAGTAGGTGTACCCTGTCCCAGGGCAATGATGGCCGCAGCCGCTATGGCCATCCCGATCATCAATTCTGCTATCTTTTTCATCGCTTTTTGGTTTTTTGGTTTGACCTTCTTGGTTATACCTCTTGGTCACATTTTAAGGTTCAAGTCACCTTGTTTGGAGCAAAAAATTAGTTAACTTTATTTAAGGGGTTACCTCCAGCTCTATTTTGGACAAAGAGGAGATGAAAGACACCAATCTCATTCATCTTGTCAAAGAAGGGAACTCCAGTGGTCTATCCTCACTGTACGAAAAATACAGGAAAGAATACCTGGGTTGGATTTGCAAATTCAGCCACTGCAATGAAGAGGATGCACGGGAGCTCTACCAGACCGCTGTATTAATACTCTACGAAAACATCTTAAAAGGCAAAGTTGCTAATCTGAATAGCAGCTTAAAAACATACTTGTTTGCCATCGGCAAGCATATCGTGCTTCAGAATTACAGAAAAAACAACCGCTACCAGCAGGCCAAGGCTGAGTACATGCTGGAATACCATATTTTAAACGACCAGGAAGACCACGAGGAAGTACTGGAAAAAGAACAGGACCTGGACCTGGTGAGCCGCTGCCTTCAGCAGATAGGGGACCCATGTCATGCCTTGTTGGATCTTTTCTACTTCCACGCCAAAAACATGCTGGAGATTTCAATAGAACTGGGCTACAAAAATCCCGATACGGCAAAAAACCAAAAGTACAAATGCCTGGAGCGCCTCCGCAAAATAGTGGAGGCTGAGCGGGCACATAAGACAGTTGAGCAAAACTAAATATGGAAAAGAACATGCGTGATAATGAACTGATACAAGGATACCTCGACAGGAG
>DATCZR010000361.1:0-3937 GCA_036525835.1 Cyclobacteriaceae bacterium | reverse complement strand
ACCATTACCGACCTCAATGGTAATTTCAATCTATCTGTAAACGAGGCCCCTCCCATGACCATGGTGGTTTCTTTTATTGGATTCCGGACACAGGAAATAAACATCACCCAAGCCAATACCAGCGGACTTGATATCAGTATGGAAGAAGAAACGATGTTGGGCCAGGAAGTGGTGGTATCTGCTTCCCGGGTTGAGGAAAGCATTATGGAGTCCCCCGTATCTATTGAAAAAATGGATATCCTGGCGGTACAATCCACCCCGGCTGACAATTATTACAAAGGAATTGCCAACCTGAAAGGGGTTGATGTAACAACCAGTAGCATCAACTTCCAGATCATCAACACCAGGGGATTTGGCTCCACCGGAAACACCCGTTTTGTTCAATTAACTGACGGGATGGATACACAGGCCCCTGCGTTGAATTTTCCTATCGGAAACTTAAACGGACCGTCCGAGCTGGATGTAGAAAGTGTCGAACTTATTCCCGGTGCCTCATCAGCCCTTTATGGACCTAACGCATTCAATGGCATTTTGCTGGTGAACAGTAAAAACGCTTTTGAATATCAGGGATTAAGCGCGTTTGTGAAGACTGGCGTCAATCACATTGGCAGTGAAGCAGACGATGATCCATCACCTATGTGGGAAGGAGCCATTCGATATGCCAAGTCTTTCAATGACAAATTTGCTTTTAAGCTAAATGCAGCCTACATGCAGGCCAACGACTGGAATGGAACGGATGCAACTGATAGAGAATCTGCCCGAACCCCAACCGGATTTAGTTTTAACCCAGGAGCAGATCGCCTGCATTACATGGGAGATGAAGCATCTATCAACTTAGCAATATTTCCATTAAGTACAAGCTGGCGCGTATTTGGAAGCGCCGCTCCTAACATCTTTGCGCCTGGCGTTTCTGCGGTAACCTATGCGGACGCAGGGGACTTACCCAGCCAGGTAGTTTCTTTAACACCTTACAAGGAAAAAGATTTGATTGATTACAACGCCAAGAATATTAAAGCAAATGTAGGATTGTATTATCGAATCAATGATAAGTCAGAATTAAGTTATCTATACAACGCTGGTTTTGGAACCAGTATATACACCGGAGCACAAAGATATTCATTGAAGAATTTTGGAATCCAGCAACATCGGCTTCAGTTAAGAGCAGACAACTATTATCTGAGGGCATATACTACTCTTGAAAATAGTGGAGATTCTTACATTACTGAATTTTTAGCCAAGAGAATCAATGACCTGGCTGTGAAAGCAAGTAATGGTGCCTTCAGTGATGTTTCAGGATACCTGGCAACCTATGGCACAGAATATTTAAGATATCTATACAATCAGGGACTGATGCCAGGAGAAATAAATACTTTACCTGCAAATCAAATTTTGAGTATTCAACAGGCAGCTCACAACTATGCACGCAACCGGGTTGATAATGGTTTTTCTGAAGGTATTGTGACTCGTGCCGGAATGCATTTGGATCCAGCATCACAAGCCTTCGCGAATTTAAAGGCGCAAGCCGGCGAAGGTATCGTACCGGCTGGACCTAAGTTTAGCGACAAGACAAGACTCTATCATGGAGAAGGCCAATATGATTTTAAGAATGAAATTGATTTTATGGAGCTTCAGATTGGCGGTAGTTTCAGACAGTTTGATCTTCGTTCAGGAGGAACCATTTTTGATGACGAAGCCAATCCTATTAAAATTAATGAGTACGGAGCGTATGTCGCTGCAGGTAAATGGCTGGGAGATAGAAAATTCAAATTATCCGGTTCCGCGCGTTACGATAAGAATCAAAACTTCAAAGGACGTCTTAACCCGAGAATATCAGGACTCTTGAAGCTTGGTCAGAATCATAATCTTCGCGCCTCCTACCAAACAGGGTTTAGGGTACCTACTACGCAAGGGCAATATATAGATCTAAGTATTCTGACAGCCAGATTGTTGGGCGGGCTTGAAGGTGGCGTAAACAAATATCAATTATACAGGACCTCATCTTCTGGGCAAAATCTTTCTTTTGATGGATTCTCTGTGGAAAGTTTTGCGAAAGGCGTTTTTGACGGAGGCACTAACCCGGCCGCAATTGCTGACAATGTTAGCAAATTGCAGCCATTTGTTTGGAATCCTGTTAAGCCGGAGAAAGTTCAAAATGTAGAAATTGGATATAAAGGATTAATTGATAACCGTTTGTTGGTTGATTTGACCTATTATTACAATGTCTACAATGATTTTATCACTCAGGTAAGAGTGAGAGTTGCATCGGAGCTTCCTGGCGGATCTCCTAACTATGCCTCCCTGCTCAACGGCACTGCCCTAACAAAAACTTCTGATGGCACCATTACTGGAAACACGGCCCAACTCTACACCAACTTTACAGAAGAAGTTACTGGACAAGGGGCTGTGGCTGGGTTAACTTATAGTTTACCAAGAGGCTACACCATAGGAGGCAACTACAATTGGAACGTGTTGCTTAAAAAGCCGGACCCAAACAAATTTCTCACCGAATTCAATACTCCCGAACACAAGGTAAATTTCTCGTTTGGAAACCGTAAGGTTACAGACAACCTGGGCTTTAGCGTAAATATGAGATGGCAAACTGAATTTGAGTGGCAGTCCTCATTCACCATTCCTGCAAACGGAAACGTTCCATCATACACTACCATGGATGCCCAATTGACTTATAAGCTGAACAGTATGAAATCTACGCTTAAACTAGGAGGGTCAAACATTTTAAATAAACGATATATTCAGAGTTTAGGAGGACCAACGATAGGAGCCATTTACTATCTATCGCTCACTTTCGATGACTTATTAAATTAATTTATTTATTTTCTTTTTATTAGGCCGAGTCATTTACAAGCTCGGCCTTTATTTTAAAATAATATGCTACCTACCAAACAATCAGTTAAAGCGTTACTATTTTCTCTCGTTCTAATTATTAGCTCGTGCAGTAAAGATGATGTAGTCCCAATACAGGAGAACGAAGTTTTAATTAGTTCGGATTTATTCTTAACACGAAGTGCCTCTGAGCTAAAGACATTCATCGGTGCCAGTGGAATAAATCTGGATCTATCTGCTCTTCAATACGATGTCGAACTGTATAAAATAACTTACAAAACAGAATACAAAGGAGACATTATTACGGCTTCCGGAATGGTCATCTTGCCGAAAACCAGCGATGAAGTAAGTATGGTTAGTTTCCAGCATGGCACGATTACTTCCAATAGCGAAGCACCCACGTCCCAAGCACTAAGTAGCACTTCTCTCCTATTATTTGCTGGCATGGCCTCCCCAGGATTTATAGGAGTAGTGCCTGATTTTATTGGATTTGGAAGTTCAGCCGCTATCATGCATCCCTATTACGTCGAAAGCCTTACTGCCTCGAGCATAATAGATCATTTAAAAGCAGCACGGGAATTAGCCATAGAGAAAGGAATCAATTTCGGAGGTGATCTTTTCCTGGCTGGGTACTCCCAAGGAGGATACGCTACCATGGCTACTCACAAAAGTATTGAATTAGACGGTCTGGAAAATTTTAATCTGGTCGCGTCATTTCCTGCTTCCGGGGGTTATGATGTAAAAGCCATGCAGGAGTATTTTTTCGGTCTTGACACATACGACAATCCCTACTACATGGCTTATGTGGCACAGGCATATAAAACCACTTTCGATTGGACTCAGCCGTTGAATGAATTTTTTCAGGAACCTTATGCGACCCGAATCCCGGATTTCTTCGATGGATCCAAAACAAGTAGCCAGATCAATGGACAGTTAACCAATATAGTAGGTGATCTCATTGTAGCCGATCTGAGAGATAATATCGATAGCAACCCGGACTACGCCTATCTCAAAAATGCATTCATTGAAAATGGATTGGTCGATTGGACTCCAACCGTTAAGATGTTTATGTACCATGGAGATGCCGATATTACGG
>DATCZR010000360.1:0-7235 GCA_036525835.1 Cyclobacteriaceae bacterium | reverse complement strand
TACACTCAGTCCTTTGTTCTTCGATAAATTATTTGCAGGCCCGGTAAGTGCAGCTGAAAAATTTCATTGGGGACTTAATCCTTACTTCGCCACAGGAAATATTCGGTTAAATGCAAATGAAAATCCATACGGCCCTTCTGAAAAAGCCAAGCAAGCCATTATTGAGAATATGGCCGAGAGTAATCGATATCCATTTCAGGCCCAATCCGAATTGAGAAAATTGATCGCAGAGAAAGAAGGTGTTGAAGCGGACTATATACACATGGGTGCAGGATCAGGGGAGATTCTATGTGAGGCAGGAGTGGCTTTCGGCATGAATAACGGTGAGATTTTGTCCGGCTTTCCCACTTTCACAGAAATGATGGACTACGCCACTGTATTTAATGGTACCTGGAACAAGGTCAATTTAAATGATAAGCTCGAGTTTGACTATGAAGCCATGGCTTCCAGGATTAATCCTAAAACAAAACTGATTTTTGTTTGCAACCCAAATAATCCAACTGGAACGTTGGTTGATCCATCCATTGTCTCCCCGTTCTGTGTTGAAGCTTCTAAAAAAGCATTGGTATATTCTGATGAGGCATACCTTGAATTTCTTGAGCCGGAATTACAAAAGAAGGTGAGCAATATTAACTTGGTTAAAGAGGGTCATAATGTGGTTGTGTCTCGTACCTTCTCCAAGATATACGGATTGGCCGGCCTGCGCATCGGATACATCGTTGCCAAGCCAGATTTGATAAAAAAGATCTCCCAATATCAAATGGGTATTCCGATAAGCCAGCATGCCATTGCCGCTGCTAAAGCAAGTCTCGGTGACGTTGAATTTATGGCCATGAGTCGTAGAAAAAACGCGGAAGCAAGAGCGCATCTTGAAGGTTATCTATATGGTAGAGGCTTTAGTCATGGTAAGTCTCATACTAATTTCATGTTCTTCCCAGCTCCCATGGACGGAAAAAAAATCCTATCAGAAATGCAGAAGAGAAAAATTCTAATGCGTATTTGGGATTACCAGGACAAAGAATGGTGTCGTGTGAGCATAGGTACACTGGATCAGATGAAACAGTTTACCAACGCGTTTAATGAGATTTCTTAAGCATTAACCTGGATAGGTTGTAGGCCCATAGATGGAATTCTTTTTACCCAATTCCTTGAGTATGGTATAGTGCCCAATCATGGCATCCCTGAATCTTTTTTTCGATTTATACGGATGACCAAACTCTTCTGCAGTAGCCTTCACAATCGCAGATAGCTTTTTATAATGAACGTGACATACGTTGGAGAAAAGGTGATGTTCAACTTGATAGTTTAAACCTCCTACATACCAGGAAAGAATCCTGTTGTTCTGTGCGAAGTTGGTGGTGGTATGCAATTGATGGATTGCCCAGGTATTGTAGATGTTTCCGCCTTCATCTGGCAATGGATACTCTGTTCCATCTACCACATGTGCAGGTTGGAAGATTATAGCCAAAATAAATCCGGCAACATAGTGCATCGTGAAAAAGCCAAGTAATACCTGCCACCAGGTGAATGGTAGTACTAACATTGGAATACCAATCATGTAGGCGTAATAAAATAACTTTGAAAAGATCAATATGGTCCACTCTTTGGCAATGCTCGTTTTTTGTTTCTTTACAAGTCCGTCCTTATTGTAGCGAATCAACCGACCATAATCTTTAAATACAATCCATACGAAGGAAAGTAGGCCATAAAAAACCCATGCGTAAATAAATTGAAATCGATGGAAAGGTTTCCACGCGGTATGTGGTGAAAAGCGTAGAACGCCTCTGGGTGTGATATCTTCATCTACCCCTTCAATGTTGGTAAAGGTATGATGCAAAACATTGTGTTGCACCTTCCAGTTGAAAGCATTTCCTCCAACCAGATTTAGTGAATAACCGATCAAATCATTCAACCATGGTTTTTTAGAATAAGCACCATGATTGGCGTCATGCATTACAGACATTCCAATTCCGGCAAGGCCAATCCCCATTACCGCATTTAATAAATAGAATCCAGGCAGATTGACATAGCCGCCTCCAATTATCAGCGCATAAGGGATAAAGTATAGTGAGAACATGACTATAGTTTTTATTACCATAGCTGAGTTTGCGTTTCTGCTTATGTTCTTTGACTTGAAGTATTCATTTACCCTTTGATTAAGGGTAGTGAAAAAATCGTGTTGTTTAGAAACAAACTTGATGGATTGGCTCATTGTATTATAGACTGTTTGAAACAGGAACTTTGTTAAAATGCATTGATCCTGGGGGACTCAAATATTTGCAATTGCAAAGATACGCATTAACCCTTCGAATACACACGTTAGGAAGCCAAGTTAGTGTCAAAATAGAACCAGAATAGAGTATTTATATGAATGGCTTACATAAATTCTGCTAAAATGGTGCGGCCGCCCCTAGTAGTGTCGCCTACTTCGACTTTTATTTTAGCATCCAATGGAAGAAATACGTCAACTCTTGAGCCAAATTTGATAAATCCAAATTCCTCTCCCTGTTGCAGGGTTTGACCTTCGGCCACATAACATTTTATTCGTCTGGCGACTGCACCAGCGATTTGCCTGAACAATACTTCAGTGCCATTGTTCATTTTGGCAACTACTGTTGTTCTTTCATTTTCTATGCTTGATTTGGGATGCCATGCGACAAGATATTTTCCGGCGTGGTATTTATAATAACTAATAGATCCCTCCACGGGCATCCGATTTACATGCACATTGACTGGTGACATGAAAATGGAAATTTGTCTTCTTTTCTCGTTGAGATATTCTGTTTCTTCCGTCTCTTCTATCACCACCACTTTCCCGTCAGCAGGAGCCAATACTTGCTTTTCGTTTTGGTTGATTTTGAAAATGGGGTTGCGAAAGAATTGCAGCACCAGAAAAAAAATAATCACACTACCTGCAAGCGTTAATTGCTGTGCCAATTTTGGCTCTGGGAAGTAATTAATCACTCCCAGGTTGATCAGTGATAAAAAAATTAATAGAAATGCGAGTAATGCTCGTCCCTCTTTATGAATCGTCATTATGCCGCTCTGGTTGTTGTTATTTAAAACTAAACTTTTTCAAAATCAATTCCTTTGAAAATTCTATGAATGACTTTGATAATAGGTTGCGAGTGTGTTAGAAACCTCCGCGGTACTTGTAAGTCTTGGCTACCTTATCAATGGCTACCATGTAAGCGGCAATTCGCTGAGGCACTTTGTAATCTTGCGATATTTTGAAAACATGATCAAAGGCATCTTTCATGATGCGATCGGATCTTCTGTTCACCCGCTCAGCCGTCCACTTGTAGCCGAGCCGATTTTGCACCCATTCGAAATAAGAGACAGTAACACCTCCTGCATTGGCAAGGATATCTGGAACTACAATAATTCCTTTTTCATTGATGATGCTATCAGCCTTTGATGAAGTAGGTCCATTAGCGCCTTCCACAATCAACTTAGCTTGAATTTTATCCGCATTCTGACTATTAATTACGTCCTCAGTCGCAGCAGGTACAAGCACATCCACTGGTAAAGTCAAAATGTCATCGCCAGCTATTTTTTCACCTCCCTTAAATCCATCCAAAGAACCTTTATTCTCATCTCGATATTTTACCGCAGCCTCAATGTCAACCCCTCCGTCATTATAAAAGGCGCTGTTCAAATCACTAATTGCGACTACTTTCAATCCGCGTTCGGCCAAAAGGCGAGCTGCCCATGAACCCACGTTGCCGAAACCCTGAACGGCACAAGTGGCGTTGTAAGGATTGATTTTCAGTTTTTGCATGGCAGACATAGCAGTTACCATTACGCCTCTTCCAGTAGCTTCAGTTCTTCCCAATGAACCTCCCAACACAATAGGTTTTCCGGTAACGACTGCGTTTACGGTCATGCCCTGAGTCCGGGAATACTCGTCCATTAGCCAGGCCATCTCACGAGGTCCAGTTCCCATATCTGGAGCAGGGATATCCTTGTCAGGACCAAATATATCTATCATGGCTAGCGTGTAGGATCTCATTAACCGTTCAATCTCGCCTGCCGACATTTCTCTTGGATTACAGGCAACGCCTCCTTTGGCCCCTCCATAAGGAATATCGACTACGGCACATTTCCACGTCATCCACGCAGCCAATGCTTTGACCTCATCAAGGTTAACATGAGGGTCAAACCTTATTCCTCCCTTGGAAGGCCCCAATATGGTAGAGTGGATTACGCGATAGCCTTCAAACACCTTGATGCTACCATCATCCATGGTAACAGGCAGAGAAACGATCGCCTGCCTGGCTGGAGATTTTAATACATTATAAACTTCATCGTCAAGTCCTAGTATTTGCGAAGCGGTCTGAAATCTGGACATCATTGCTTCAAACGGATTCTCTTTATCTAAGAGGGGGGCAGGTTCTATGTATGCCATATAGAATTAGCTTATTTTTAGTCGAGTTCTAGTCAGAAAACGGTTGCAAAGATAAAGAAATAACCAGATGCTGGAATTGAAAACGCGCAAATGATTGAAGTGATAAAGAACCCTAAAAAATTTCCAAAAAAGCGACAATAAAAGGTGCCGAAATCAGTAATCCATCAAAGCGATCGAGAAAGCCACCATGTCCCGGTAGGCTAACCCCTGAGTCCTTGATTTCGATGCTCCGCTTCAACAAAGACTCTATTAAGTCTCCATAGATTCCACCAACAATGATAATAGCAGAAATGGTTAACCACTGCCATTTTTCAAGAGAGTCAAAGTAGTCGGATATAATGAGGGCAAAAACCACTGCTAGAATGGCTCCCCCTACCGCACCCTCCCAGGATTTTTTAGGTGAAATGCGTTCAAATAGTTTCCTTTTGCCAAACAGGGTACCAGCGAAATAAGCGCCGGTATCACTTGCCCAAAGGATAAACAAACAACCAAAAATGACCTCAAAGTTGTAGTTCCCATTTTCGTATACGGCAATGTTTAGTAAGGAAAAGGGCATAGCTACATAAAACAATCCCAGAATCATGTAGGCAATATTGGTAAATGGTTTCCGCTCAAACTTTTTGTATAACTTGATCATGTAGACAAAAGAGACGATTGGAAAAATCAAAAAATAATAACGATAGGAGATGTCTTCCTTTTCAATAAAGAATGACAGGCTGAAAATAAGCATACCGCATATCGTGCCGAAAGTTTTCTGAGGCACCATGCCATCAAGGCCAGATAAGTCATAAAACTCAATGAGCGTAAACAGGCATATAACAAAGAATACCCCATAGTAGGTCCACTCATTGAAAACAATACAGAAGACAATTAACGCTGCGCCCAGGATGGCAGTAATCAGTCGTTGGGTTAAATTGTTATATTTTCGAATGTCAGAGCTCACGAAGCGAAGTTGTTATTCTCCCGATGAAATCTCTTGAGGCAAAGTAAAATTCCAAAAGCAAAGAAAGTAAATAGTACAATAAGAAATGGGGAGGCAGGTTCTTCCGAATCCATATTCATGTTGATCAGTCCAAGTTGATAGAGGTACATCATAAATACCTGAAAACCATTGTTGACAAAGTGTGCCAACATAGGTATAAAAATATTTCCGGACCAATAATACAGGTATCCGAACAATACGCCAAGGAGAACTCTTGGAACAAAACCAAAAAATTGCATGTGGATAGCACTAAATAAGATGGCAGAGATCCATATGGCAGCGTGGATGTTTCCGGTTGCGCGATGCAATTCGGGCTGAAGCATGCCACGGAAAACCAATTCTTCTCCTATTCCAGCAAATACGGCCATCACGACAAATGCCAAAATAAACTGATTAAAATTATCAAAGGTGGTAAGCAGCGTGGTGGCCGCAGCAGCCAGTTCTTCTTTTTCACGTGCCCAGGTTTCAAAGCCCTTCATAAAATCTGGTAGTGAAATATTGGCATTCCAATGAATAAAAAAGGTGTTGGGGATCATGAAAATGATAACTACCAAAATAGTAAGCAGCACACTTTGCGAATAAATTGGCTGACTCTTAAAAATGGCTAATGGATTTTTCTTTTCCATTACCATGATGTACAAGGCAGGTATGATGATAAGTCCAACAAAAGTGGCGCAACCTTGTACAATAAAGAAAGATATTTTAATACCTGGATAATCTTCCGGGTGGCTCAGTTGAGTGATCATCATCATGATGTTGCCATCAAAAAATAAGGAGGCCACCAGCATGCCTACCAGCGGGCCTACGATGACAAAGCCCAACATGGATACTAGGAAAATTAAAATCACAGAAATCCATGCGGGCCGCTGCTGATCAAATAGTTCACTCCTCATATCCAGTCGAAAGTCTTTAAAATCAGTTAAACCAGCAATTTGATGAATGAAAATCGAATTGCCATTCTTTTCGTTTCAGTCATTTCGATGATTTTCATTGTCAAGGTTTAACCCTGACAATCCTGCCACCATTTTGACCGGATTCGTCATTTATTTGTCTTATTAGTTTCCCCAATGCTCAATCGGGGTTAAATTTGCCCGCCTTTGCAAGTAGGCACGAATATGGTAAAAATTGGCAACATAGCATTAAGTGACTTTCCGCTGCTACTCGCTCCCATGGAAGACGTGAGTGATCCGCCATTTCGTGCCGTGTGCAAAGAAGGCGGAGCTGATTTGATGTATACAGAATTCATTTCCTCTGAGGGATTGATTCGTGATGCCGCGAAAAGTAGACAGAAGCTGGATATTTTTGAATATGAAAGACCTGTGGGCATTCAGCTTTTTGGCGGTGATGTGGAGAACATGGTGCAATCAGCTCAAATTGCGACTGAGGTAAATCCGGATCTGATAGATATTAATTATGGATGCCCGGTAAAAGCAGTTGCCTGTAGGGGGGCAGGCGCAGCCCTGCTCCAAGATATCCCTAAGATGGTGAAGATGACTGAGGCCATCGTGAAGTGCACTCCGCTTCCGGTCACCATAAAGACACGTTTGGGTTGGGATGATAAGACCAAAAACATTATTGAAGTAGCCGAGCGCCTGCAAGACATCGGTATAAAGGCACTCAGTATACATGGGCGCACCAGAGTGCAGATGTACAAAGGAGATGCTGACTGGACTTTAATTGGTGAAGTGAAAAATAATCCCAGAATTCACATTCCCATCTTCGGCAATGGAGATATTGATACGCCAGAAAAAGCACTGGAGTACAAAAATAAATATGGTGTGGATGGTATCATGATAGGTCGTGCCTCCATTGGCAATCCATGGGTGTTTTCCCAGATCAAACATT